>CAZNSL010000761.1:0-3400 GCA_964574975.1 uncultured Alcaligenaceae bacterium
CTGAGCGGGATCAAGAGCCGTGTCTCCGGCGGCCGGGCCTGTACTTCGCCGGCGAGCATGCGGCCCTCGACGCGGCTGCGGGCGATCAGCCGGTACGTTCGGCCCGGTTGGAGGCCGCGGATGTAGAAGTGGCCCTTGTTGGCCGGGTCGAGTTCGACTTCCTGCGGCGCGGAGCCGGCAGCCGCGCCGATGCCAACGACCTGGATCGCCGCCGACGGAATCGGCCGGTTCGACGCATCCACGAGCCGGCCGGCCAGGATGCCCGTCAGTTCCGGGTCGTTTCCGGGCTGAGCGGTCGGGTCGCCGATCGCCGAGCCGATGGAGGCGGCCGGGGCGTTGCGTGTGGAGTTCGTGGGGTCGGCCCAGAACGGCTCGTTACTCGGCTTACGGTTGGGCACGGAGGCGGGTGGTGCCGACCTCTTGAACGGCGACGTACAACCGGCGAATCCGAGGGCCACCAACAGTACTAACCAGGGTGTGCCGCGCACGCATCGACCCCCGCCGAGTGATTCGATCCGTATCGTCCGAGGTGCATCGGAACACTGCCCGGTAATCGGAGGGCCGTCAAGGCCGAGTGCTGGCCTCAGGAAAACGCGGTGGCCCGGAGGGATTGTAAAAGCTTCCAGTCGTCCCCGCGAGCGCAGCGGGCAGACTCGCCGCAACTTGCCGCGCTTGCGCGGGTGATGCGATTGAATGGGCCGCGCACCCGGACTTCGTGTCGTCAACAGGGGCGCGTGATGCAGCCGGCCTTGCGTCCGGCGCGTGCGCTGGCTATAGCCCGCCGCGACGATTCTTGACGGGCCGCGCGCGGCGGTCTATCGTGACGAATGTCGCGGTCATCTCCGCTTCGACCCGCCCGAATTCCCTGCCATGGACCGGACCATGACTTCAAAATCGTACCGCGGCCTCCTTTGGAGCTTGGCCGTCGGCGGATTCGTCCTCGACCAAGTCAGCAAGTACGGCATGTTCCGCTGGCTCTACCATCCCTCGCACGAGGGGCGGCGCGAGGTGGTCGATGGCTGGTTCCGCTTCATCGCTCAGTACACCGAGGTCGTCCCGACGAACGCCCTCCAGGCGTGGAATGGGCCAGTTCTGCCGCGAGTCAACCACGGCGCGCTCTTCGGCGTTGGCGGCGAATACCAGATTTACGCCAACACCTTCTTCGCGCTCGTCAGCGTCGCGGCGGCAGTCGCCATCGCGTTGTGGAGTATGAAACAGGCGACGGCGAAGGACCGGCTCTTGTGTGGGGCGCTCGGCCTGATCCTGGCCGGCACGCTCGGCAACCTGTTCGACCGCGTTGTGTTCCACGGCGTCCGCGACTTCCTCTACTTCTACTGGTTCGAGTGGCCGGTCTTCAACGTGGCCGACTGCTTCCTCGTCGGCGGCGCGGGCCTGCTCTTGTTGCAGGCGTTCCTGGCACCGGCCGACGAGAAGAAGCCCGCAGCCAGCACGCCAGCCCTGGCGACCGCGGCGGCGGAATGATGGGCAGCACGCATGTTATGCAAAGCATCCGTGCCCCGTTCGGCCACGGTCGCGTAAGCTAGGCTCGGTACTCGGCGTCCCCGCATCCTAGCACCGGTTGTCTCCATGCCAACGCGCGTCCTGTTCGGCCCCGTTCCGGCCGCGTTCGCGACCGATCGCCTGCGCGATGTGCGCCGCGCCGGTCTGTGCGTCACTTTCGGTCCCGGCGACGGCCACGACCTGCCGACGCCGGGCGACACCTGGAACGGTGTCGTGGCCCGCCTGCCGCGCGGCTGGAAGCCGGACTTCCTCGCGCTCTGGTTGGCGGGCAGGCCGATCCCGGATTGGTGCTGGTCGGCCCCGGTGCCGCTCGTGGGTTTGGCCACCGACTGGGACCGCCGCTGGCACTGGCACGTCGCCCGCCTGCCGCATTGCGACCTGGTGCTGACCGACCCTCCGGGAGTGCGGGCGCTGGCGAAGGCGGGCTTCGACCGCGCCCGGGCAGCCAACCTCGCCGGCGTCGGCCACGCTTACTTCGACGACTCGCCGGGGGCTGCTGCGGCCCGCGACATCGACATCCTGTTCGCCGGCGATCTGCGTCCCGAGACGCGGCCGGAGCGGCAGGTGTGGGCGGCCCGCTTGGCCGCGCTGTCGGATCGACGCCGCGTCGTCGTGACGTCCGGCGAGTCGGACACCGCGTACCGCGCGCTGTTGCGTCGCGCCCGGATCGCGTTCAACCACTCGCCCCGCGGTACGTACAACCGCCGCACGTTCGAGGCGCTGGCTGCCGGCGCGCTCTTGTTCCAGGACGCGGGGAACGTCGAGGTCGCGCGCCTGCTGACTGCTGGGCGGGACTACGTCAGCTACGCGGCCGATGACCTGGAACGGCAACTCGACCGCTACCTGAAGGACGAACCCGCGCGGGCAGCTGTCGCCGCCGCCGGTCGCGCGCGGTCGCGCGAATTCGCATTCGATACCCTTTGGCGACAGACCGCCGACGAACTCGCGGCGACGCTATCGCATTTGCGCGAGCGCGTCGGTTGGCGATCCACGCCGGGCCCCGTCGATTGGGTGTCGTACGCTTGGCAACCCCCCGCCGTCCTCGACGCAGCGGCACCGGCTTACGTCCGTGGCCTGACGAGTGCGTCGGCGGCCGACGCCGTCGACCACTTCGCCGCAGCGATCGCCGAGTCGCCGACGCACCCGCTCGCCGGGCTGGCGTTGGCCGAGGCGTACCTCGAAACAGGCAAGACCGAAATCGCGGTGAAGGCCGCCCGCCACGCGCTCGACCTCCTGGCGACCGCCGCGGGAGGCACCGACGCGACGCTCGATCTGCCGCCGTACTGCCCGTCGATCCCGCTGTTGCGGGCCGAGTGGGAGCGGGCCGCGCGGGCGCGGGCCGGCGATCCAGCCGCCGCGGCGCAGGCGAAACGAGAACTGCTCCGCGGCCGGTTGCAAGCCATCCTCGCGGGGCTGACGGGCGAGTTGGCGCACTATTACGAGTCGGCCCTGGCGACGCCGGCCGCGCCGGAGACGCGGATTTCGCTTGGCTGCGCGCTGGCCCGCGCCGGCCGGCTACCGGAATCGCTGCCGCACCTGCGGCGGGCGGTTGGCGAGCGGCCGTTCGACGTGGCCGCTACGAGAGCGCTGGTCGTGGCCCTTACCGAGACCGGCAACGCGGCGCAGGCGGAGGCGATGATCGAGCGCCTCCGCCGCCTGCATGCGGCCGCACCGAAGGCGGTGCCGGCACAGGACTGGTTCGCACCGGCCGTGGATCGACCTTAGTACAGCACGTATCCGGCGGCATAGAGCGCCGTCCAGCTCAGCAGCATTGCGGCGGACCAGACGAGGCCGGCACTCGCCACCGGCGCGGGCAACGACGCGAGCAAGCGCCCCAAGACCGGATAGATGACCACGACGACCGACGCGAAGCGCGCCG
>CAZNSL010000762.1:0-3397 GCA_964574975.1 uncultured Alcaligenaceae bacterium
TCATACGCGAAGGTGGTGGCATCCCCGTTCGGATTAGTAAAGGCCTTGATACGGTTCTGGGAGTCGTACATGCGCCGTGTGATGTGCTCCAGATGGTCGGTGTTTGCCACTGGGTTGCCGGCCAAGTCATAAGTCGTTGCGAACGTGTGGTCCAAGTCATCGATGACGGCAGTCTGGCGGCCGAGGCCGTCATACGCATAATGTATGAAGTTTCCATTGGCATCCTCAACGGACTCGAGGTTGCCGGCCGAGTCGTACGCGTACGTGGTCGTGTTACCAAGCAAGTCGGTTACCGACTCCCGCCGGCCCAGATTGTCGAGTTCATATGCCCAGGCTTGTTGACGTCCTCCGTTGTCATAGGTAATCGTCGTCCCATTAAGACAGCCACATGGGCAGTACGAGTTCTCAACAAGCATGCTGGGAGTCTCAATAGTCAGCACCTGATCTCGAGGCGTATAAGTATATGTTGTGACCAGGTTGTCGTACGTCTGGTTGAATGTCTCGAATACACGGCCGCCCGCATCCAGAACATATTCGGTTGTCTCACCGGCCGCGTCTGTCACATGGGTCAGGCGATCGGCTGCGTCGTATTCGAAAGTCGTCGTTTGGTTTAACGGATCGGTAATCGACTCGAGGTTGCCGACCGAGTCGTAAGCGTAAGTCATGGTGTGGTTGAGCGGGTCTTTGACCGTCTCGAGCCGGCCGAGTTTGTCATATGTGAAGGTTGTAACCGCGCTGTGCGGGTCGACCTTTTGCGTACGTAGCCCGAGTTCGTCGTAGACGTAATTCCACTGCGGATTGTTGGCCGGGTTGCCGTCCTCGTCGGGCAAGGTAATAGTCTCCACACGGCCTATTTTGTCATATGCATAAGTTGTCGTGCGGCGGAGCGGGTTGGTGACCGTGGTCATGTAGCCGGCCGTGTTATAACCGTAGGTCGTGACGCCGCCCTCAGCGTCGGTCACGGTTGTCAACCGGTCGCTAGCGTCGTAGGTATAGCGGGTCACGAAGGGTACGTCGTACCGCCGGGCATGCACGGATCCGCTGGACCCGTCCTGCAGCGACGCCCACGCCCCGACGAAATCGCCCGAGCCGTCCATCGCGACGGCTGCCAGGAACTGCGCCCCGGTCGTGTACGCGTTCATACGGAAGTCGGCCCCGACGGCCGCCCCGTCGGCCGCGAATCGCTGACCGTAGGCACCCGACCCGGACCCGTCACGGCCACTGTCGTTCCACGCTACGACGAAGTCCCCGTCCGCGTCCATCGCCACCGACACGTCGTTCTGGCTGCCGGTCGTGTATGCGTTCGCCCGGATCTCCGCCCCCTGAGCGACGCCCGCCGCATTGTACCGCTGGGCGTACACGCCCGACCCGGAACCGTCCTGGCCACTGCTCGACCACGCGATGACGAAGTCGCCTGTCCAATCGACCGCCACGGCTGGTGTGTCCTGCCACCCCGTCGTGTGGGTATTAGCTCGGAACTCAGCTCCCTGCGCCGTCCCGGCGGCGTTGTACCGCTGGGCGTAAATGCCGTAACCTGACCCGTCTTGGCCATAGCTGTGCCACGTCACGACGAAGTCGCCGTCGGCAGCTGCCGCGACGGCTGCGAAGTATTGCTGGTCCGTGGTGTGCGTGTTAACCCGGAATTCTCCCCCCTGTGCGACGCCTGCGGCGTTGTACCGCTGGGCGTACACGCCGTACCCGGACCCATCCTGGCCATAGCTCGACCACGCGACGACGAAGTCGCCATCGGCGTCCACCGCCACACCCGCGTACCCCTGGAGGCTAGTTGTGTATGTGTTGACCCGGAACTCGGCCCCCTGGGCGACGCCCCGGGCGTCGTACCGCTGGGCGTAGATGCCGTACCCCGAGCCGTCTTGCTCGCTCATCCAGGCGACGACGAAGTCGCCGTCGGAATCCATGCCCACCGCAGGGACGGTCTGCTTGCCAGTCGTGTACGTGTTGACGCGAATCTCCCCGCCGCGGACAGCCCCCTGGGCGTTGTACCGCTGAGCGTACACGCCATACCCGGCCCCATCCTGGCCGTTGCTCGCCCACACGACGACGTAGTCGCCGCTCGCGTCCCGGGCGACGGCGGGGTACGTCTGGTTGCCGGTCGTGTACGTGTTGGCCGCCCCCTCGGTGTGCGCGGTGAAGTCGCGGCCCGACTCGACTTGAATCAGGTTGCCCGTGGCGTCGTAGGTCATCGTCGTCCGCTCGTCGAGCGCGTTGCGGACCGACGTGAGGTTGCCGCCGGCGTCGTAGGCGTAGGTCGTCCGGTGGTTGATCGGGTTGGCATGGCTGGCCACGTCTCCGTAGCCGTTGTAGGTGTACAGTTCGCGGGCGTCGTCCGCCCATGTGATCTGCAGGACGTCACCGTCGGCGCTGTAGTCGTAGTCGGTACGGTTGCCGTTGGGGTCGCTGTCGAGCCACGGCAGGCCGTCGGCGTCTCCGTACGTCACGCCGACGCCCCCCTCAGGGTCGGTCAGCTGCGTGGTGCGGCCGTACCCCGCCCAGTCGAGGCGTCGGGCCCATATATAGTCGTTGCCATCGATGAAGTCGGCGGTCGCCGCCGCCGTCAGAATGGCCTGTGTGGTGCTGCCTGTGGGGAAGCCGACGCGGTGCAGGGGGACGACTTCCTCGACGGCCCCGTCGGCCTCGGTGATGGTCGCGGCCCGGTGGTCGTCCGCGTCGTAGGCGATGGTGGTGGGCTGAGCCCGCGGGTCGTCGATCCGGGTCAGCCGCTTATCGCCGTCGTACGTGTACGTCCAGGTGCCGCCCTCGGGGTCGACGACCCCGGTCAGCTTGCCCGACGCGACGGTGAACGTCGTCGTGCGCGAGGCCGGGTCGGTGATCGTGGCGAGCTTGCTACTGCCGTCGTAGGCGAAGGTTGTGGTCAAGTTGTTCGGGTCGGTGATCGTACTGAGCCGGCCGGAGGAGTAGGCATAGGTGGTCGTGTTGCCGTTGCGGTCCACGACCGACACCTGCTGGCCGGACGAGTTGAAGTTCACAGCCGTCCCGTCGCGCAAAGTCCGCGTCCAGGTGCCACCGGAGTATTCCAGGGTCGAGAAGTCGCCAGCCGGGGTGGCGTAGTCCCCCGAGCCGTCGGCGTCGAAGAATAAGGACCGGCCGCCGGCCGACACGAGGATGACGTCAGGGGCGGGCAGTTCTTCGCTGAGGTTGACGATCTCGACGATCCGGTCGACGCCCTCGACCCACCAGCCGGCCCCGAACGGGCTGGCGGCGTCGTTGACCACGTTGAACGAGCCGGGGAAGGTGGTGCTCCCGACCTTGACGGAGTAGGTGTAGCGGCCGGTCGCCAGGCCGGTGGCGTCGGCCTGTAGCGCGATCTGGATGAAGTCGCCCTTGTTGGTCTGGTCGGTGTCGTAGGTGTACGTCG
>CAZNSL010000763.1:0-3394 GCA_964574975.1 uncultured Alcaligenaceae bacterium
CGCCGCCGAGCAACAGGTGATCGCCGACCGCCTCGCGCACGAACGCCAACTCGCCGCGTTCCTCGACGCAGCCGATCAGGCTGAAGTCGCTGGTGCCGCCGCCGACATCGACGACCAGGCAACGCATGCCCGGCGTAAGCTTCGCCGCCTCGGCCGGCGGGGCGGTCGAGAGCCAGGCGTAGAACGCGGCCTGCGGTTCCTCGATCAGCGTGACGTTCGTCAGGCCGGCCTTCTTCGCCGCCTCGACGGTGAGGTTCCGCGCCACATCGTCGAACGACGCCGGCACGGTGAGGACGACCGGCTGCACCTCCAACCGCTCGTCGGCGGCGGGGTGCGTGTGGTTCCACGCATCGGCGAGGTGGCGCAGGTACTTCGCCGATACGTCCAGGGGCGATAACCGCGGCACGTCCGGCGGCGCGCCCCACGGCAACAGGGCCGCGGCGCGGTCGACGCCGGCGTGGCTGAGCCAACTCTTGGCACTGGCGACGAGCCGGCCGGGCACGCGTGCCCCGTGCTGCCGGGCGAACTCGCCGACGATCTCGCGGGCCTTCGGATCCCACGGCAGTGCGGCGGCCGCCGGCGGCAGGTCGTGCTCGCCGGGCAAATACAGGAAGCACGGCAACAGCGACCGCGGGGCCGTTTCGCCGGGCGCGACGAGCTGCGGCACCGCGAACGGCCGCAGCACCGGCCGGCCGGCCTTGGGCTTGTCGCGCAGGTCGACGGTGGCGAGGGCGCTGTTGGTGGTGCCGAGGTCGATGCCGATCAGGTAGCGGGCCATCGTGCGCGGTGCTTTCTCCAGTGTGCGGCGTTAGCCGTGCGGGTCGTCGAGCAGTTGCTGCAACCGGCCCGCCAGCACCGGCGGGACGCGCGTTAGCCACGTTGCATCAACCAGCCCGACGTCGATCAGGTCGAGTACGTGAACTTGGTCCTTGCGGCGGAACGACGTGAGCTTCATGCACACCAGTGCGTCGAGCGTCAGGATGTGATACGGCGGCTCGGCCTGCGTTTCGCTCACGTCGGGCACCGGCAGGACGTACTCCGGCCGAACCTTCTCGTTGGCGAAGACGACGTGAACGGCGTCGCGCGCCTTCGCGCCCGGCCCGTCGAGGAACATGTCGATACCGGCCGAATGGCGGTAGACGAAGCCGGCCGCTTCGAGGGCAACCTTTGCCGCAGCCAGGTCGGCGCGGCGGAGGGCGATGTCCACGTCTTGCGTATTGCGCACGGCCGCTCGGTCAACCTTGGCGACCCACGCGGCTACGGCGTTGCCGCCGACGACGGCGTACGGCACGCCGGCCGCTTCGAGGGCGGCGGTCGAACGGAGGAGGCGGTCGCGCACGAGTTCCACGGCCTGCACCATGCGTTCGAGGAGTCGTTCACCCGGCAACAGGATGCTCATGCGACCATTCTACCGGCCGGCGCGGTAGAATCACGCCGCCATGACCGCGACTCTCGGCCTCGACATCGGCGGCGCGAACCTCAAGGCCGCCCACACCGCTGGGCCGGCCCGCTCGGTGCCGTTCGCGCTCTGGAAGCAACCCGACAACCTCGCCGCGGCGCTCGCCGACCTGGTCGCCGGCTTGCCGTCGTTCGGTCGGCTCGCCGTCACCATGACCGGCGAGTTGTGCGACTGCTTCGCCACCAGCCGCGAGGGCGTGGCGCACATCCTCGCCGCCCTGCCGTCGTGTGCCGATACGCGCGTGTGGACGACGGCCGATCGCTTCGTCGATCTCGCCTCGGCGCGCGCCGACCCGCGGCCGTGCGCCGCGGGCAACTGGCTCGCGCTCGCCACTTTCGCCGGACGCTACGCTCCGGAGGGGCCGGCCCTCGTCGTCGATGTCGGCTCGACCACCAGCGACCTGACACCGCTGTACGACGGCGTGCCACTGCCGGTCGGCCGCACCGACCCGCAACGGCTGAAGTCCGGCGAACTGGTCTACACGGGAGTGCGGCGGACGCCGGCGTGTGCGCTCATGGGCCTCGGCGGCGCGGCCGAGTTCTTCGCCACCGCCCACGACGTTTACCTGACGCTCGGCGACGTGCCGGACGACGCGGCCGACGACGACACGGCCGACGGCCGACCGGCGACGCGAGAGTACGCCCACGGCCGGCTGGCGCGAATGCTCTGCGGCGACGCCGAGACGCTGACGCGCACCGCGACGCACGCGCTGGCGAAGCGGCTGGCGCTAGTGCAGCGGCACGCCCTCGACGCGGCGGCCCGGCGCATCGCCGCGAAACGCGAGCCGCCGGGGACGCTAGTCGTCGGCGGCAGCGGCGAGTTCCTGGCCCGTGCGGCGTTCGCCGATTTCGCCGGGCCAATCGTGTCGCTGACGGAGCGCCTGGGGCCGGAGCGTTCGGCCGCGGCGTGCGCCGTCGCGGTCGCGGAACTGGCCGCGCTGGCCGGTTCGTGAATGCGTGGGGGCGTCAGTCCGGTTCGATCGTCGGCCGAAGGCCATCGTCGCGGTCGTTACTGCTGGAAGCAGGTGGCCGACGAAGTTGAGGCTCGGCCCGTGCGGCACCGGCCCGGCTCGCGCGGAGCCGCACGTCCGCCCGCACCGCGACGAGGGCCGAGGATGCGGAGAAGCGGTGAGGTGCCGGGGTTGGTATAATCGCGGTTGGCCCGTCGATTCCTGGCGCGGAGTGCAGCTATGACGCTGAAAGTCATCAAAGCGACGTTCGACGGCGAGGTGTTCCGCCCGGCCGAGCCGGTCGATATCGCGCCGAACACCGTCGTCGAGCTGACGGTCGAGCCGACGCCAGAGCGCCAGCCCAAGGGTAAGCCGGGGTCGTTCTTCGACCTGGCGGGCAAGCTCCTCATCGACGGGCCGCCCGACTGGTCGGAGAACGTCGATAAGTACCTCTACGGGGAGGAACCCAGGAGTGACCGCTGACCAATTCCTGGACGCGTCGTACGCGATCGCGATGGTGAACCGCCTCGACGTATACCACACGCGGGCGCTAGCGCACGCGGCGCGAATCCGCGCCGAGCGCCAGCGAATCATCGTCACGCAAGCGGTTCTACTGGAAATCGGCAACTCGCTGGCCCGGTTCCGCTTCCGGACGGAGGCGGTGCGCCTCCTCGAAAGCTTGGAGAATGAACCCCTCGTGACGGTCGTGCCGCTGAACGAGGCCCTTTACGCCGAAGCGTTCGACCTGTTCCGCGGCCGGCCGGACAAGGAGTGGGGCCTGGTCGATTGCCTGTCGTTTGTCGTCATGGCGAAGCGCGGCATCACCGAGGCGCTGACGGCCGACGAACACTTCGAGCAGGCCGGTTTCCGGGCGCTGCTGCGGCACGAGCCGTGAAGGGCACGTTCGGAACGACTACGGCATTCTGCCTTAGCCCCGGAGGGGCGGTCGTTGGTAGCCAGGGGTGTCAACCCCTGGTAGGGTGGAG
>CAZNSL010000764.1:0-3388 GCA_964574975.1 uncultured Alcaligenaceae bacterium
CTTGCCGTAGAGGTAGTACTGGTCCTTCGGTTTGGCCTCGAGGAGCCAGACGGGCCGACGCACCAGGACGTAGCGATCGGGTACCGGCGCCCACGGGATCAGCGCCTTGTCACGCTGGTCCCCCTCGAGCTGATACGCAAAGCGCGGGCCTGGGGGGCGCACCTCGCGCCAGCCGCCGCCAGGGATCGGCTGCACGATGTCCATGCCGTCGACCACCGCGGCCTTGTCGAGGAGGAAGAGTTCCTCCCCCTCGCCGGTGAGCGTCCACTCGAAGTCCTCGGGCTTGCCGTCGAAGTACGAGCCGTCGTCCGGGCTCATGTCGCTTCCCAGGAAGCCGTCGGAACGGTTCGTCGGTGATACTTGTCGCACGCGTCGCAGCGCCGGCACGAAGGCCCAACTCGAATCACGCCGTGTGTCGCGGTAGCGCCAGCTCAAGGACACTGTGCCCTCGATGTCTTTCGGATAGGTCACCCGCACGAGCTGCTGGAAGAGCAGGTTCAAGGGGTTCTCCGCCGGCATCTCGCGCGGCCGGAGGCCGTCCCAGAATTTCTGCAAGACGTCCGTGGAGAACTGTCGGTCGATCGATCCGTTGCGTGCGACCCACGAGAGGGTCACGAGGTTGCGATTGTCACCGAGAAGATACGACTGGTAGAAAAAATTCCAGATGATCTTGATGGGTGCCTTGGGATCCTTCGCGTCGATGGTGGGGAACGGCACGCCCCAGATCGACTTGGGCTGCTTGCCGGTGGACTTCTCGACGATCGAGCCCGCGTCGTCGATCAGGAACTTGCCCTCGTTGTCCTTCCCCGCGGCAAGCCAATCCTGAGCCATCAGCTTGATGCCCGGCTTGACGGCACCGACCGGATGGCGGAACTCGCCGGTCTCATAGCGCTTGAGGAACTCATCGGGCAGCAGACCTCGCGCCTGCTGCCACGTGTCCGGCCCGATCATGGTTCCGACCGCGGGCCCGTCGTCGGCCCTCGCCGGGACCCCGAGCACCACCACCGTCAAGATGCAGGCCGTCGGGAGAAGCCACAAGAGCAGGGTGAGGCGAAAACGGAGAGCAGGGCGGACGGTGCTCGACATCGATGTGACCTCGTGGGGGCCGGCCGTCGGCCCGTTGATCAGCAGAGTTGCCTGCGCCTCTGGGCGAAAGTCAAGCGAGCGACCGACCGAACCTAGAACTCGATTGCGCCGCGGTGCGTCGTGCGGATGACGACGCGAGCGAGCGCGGACCGGTCAGTCGAGGCGAGAGAACCCGGAGGTCAGCTCGATTGCGAGCGGGTGCGCAAAGCGCGACAACTGCACCGGCCCGTCGCTGTGCAGCGTCGCGAGCGCTGCGAGGAGCGCCTGCTTGACTCGCTGGAAGCGCGGCGTCGGCGCACGAGACGGGGCACTGGGGGGCGGGTCGAAACTGAGGGGGTCCACGTACTCGTCGCCGCGGAACAGGGCGAAGTGGAGATGCGGACCCGTCGCGAGACCGGTCGAACCGACGTAGCCGATGACCTCGCCCCGGCTCACCCGTCCACCAGCTACGGCGTTCGTCGAGATCCGGGAGAGGTGCGCGTAAAGCGAGTCGAAGGAATCGTCGCTGGCATCTCCTTCGTCGGCCCCGCCGCCATTGCCGTCGTGCTCGATGCGCACCATGCGCCCCATCTGCCCGCCCCAGCCGGAGAAGCGAACGACCCCGTCGGCCACCGCGCGGACTGGCGTCCCCGTCGGGGCAGAGAAATCCACGCCCATGTGCGGGCGATCGCGGCGCAGGATCGGGTGGAAGCGCGACGTGCTGAATTCCGAGCTGATGCGGGTGAACTCCAGTGGGTAGCGGAGCTGACCACGATCGAGCGAACGGCCCTGCGGATCGTAGTAGCCGCCGCGGCCGTCCTCGTCGGCGTGATAAATCGCCGTGTGGGTCTGCCCGTTGGTCTCGACCTCGGCGGCGAGGATGCTGCCCGCCTGGAGGATCGCGCCATCCTCGCCGACGGTGGCCTCGTAGACCGCGCGAATCGAATCACCTGGGCGGAGCTCGTCGAAGTCGACCTCCCAGCCGAAGACGTCACTCAGCTCGGCGACGATACGCTCGGGCACACCAGCCTCGGAGAAGTCGATGTCCTTGCTCGCATCGATGGTTCCCGAAACCGCGCGGGCCTCGGTCCGGGTCGGCACCTGGAGCCGATGAACGGCGATGTCGCCGTCTGCGCCTCGCTCGAGAAAGAGCACGCTTCCGTCCTCGAGGAGATACTCGACGGCCGAGAGCTCGTCCGAGTCTCGTTCGAAGAACAGGCTCATCGAGCGGCGAGGCTGCAAGCCGGAGAAGTCGAATAGCGCCTGCGCGGCGCCTT
Source organism: uncultured Alcaligenaceae bacterium (assembly GCA_964574975.1). GTDB lineage: Bacteria > Planctomycetota > Planctomycetia > Gemmatales > Gemmataceae > JAXMAS01. The sequence goes on from CAZNSL010000764.1 coordinate 2,343, forward strand.
CCCATGCCGCTGCCTGACTGGCTTCGACGTCGTAGCGGCGCAGCATCCTGGCGATGCGATCGCCTCGCTGGACGCTCGAGTGCCGCTCGACGAAACTCGGGCCGCGCAGAAAGCGCAGTCGCGCGAGGATCGTTTGGTCGTACACCGCCGGGGCTTCGAGTGCCCGGCGGACCTCCTCGAAGACCTCGGACTCACCGGCAGAACGCGCGATCGAGGGAGATCCATGCCGCCCCAGGGAGGCGTGGACGATCCCGCCGTCTTCGTCGTCTTCCCCGAGATCGCCCGCCACGGCGACGTCTTGCCCGTCGTCGGCGGAATCGTCCCGCGACGGCGTGTCACCGGCGCCGAATTCGCGTTCGTCGAAACGACCCGAGGCGAGCGCCGAATCCGGATCGAGGAGAGTGCGGCGATTGCGCCGATGGCCACGTCGGCGATCGCTGCGAGAGCCCTCCGCACTGGCAACCGTGACGGCGCGGCTGCGCGAGGCGCTCGCCACGCCGTCTTCCCTGCGCTCGACGCCCCGTCCCGCCTTGCTGCGGGACGACCTAGCGTCGGCCTGGATCGAAGCCTTTCCGGTCTTGGTCGACTCGGCGACGGCCCGCGTTCGCGCGCTGCCCGCCGACGCCCGCGACCGCTCGCTGGTCGCGTCCGCCGAGCGTTTGGCGACCGATGACTTGGAGCTGGCGCGCGACACCTTCACCGCAGCGTCGTCACCTCGCGGACGGGCGCTCCCCGGCGCCTTGGTTCCGTTCTCACGCGCCTTCGCCGAGGCCGACTTGGAGGCAGCGGCGGCAGGCTTGGCCTGCGCCGGGGAAGCCTTCCCGGCAGTGGCGGGTCGCCGACCCGTACTGGCGGCCACGGGAACGGCCGCGACGACCAGCGCCATGGCCACGAAGCTGGCCACGAGCGACACCCGACCGCGTCCGAACCGCGCCGCCGCACTTGCATGATGCGGCTGCAGCAGTGGATCCTCCCCCCTCTCGGCGAGGCCCAGCCTTCGTGTCATCCGAACCCCCCCTTGTCTAACGATCCGACACCCCGGCACG
>CAZNSL010000765.1:0-3381 GCA_964574975.1 uncultured Alcaligenaceae bacterium
GTGTGGACGACTTCACCGTGGACATCGGTCAGGCGCATGTCGCGGCCACCGAAGCGCACCGTCAGGCGCTTGTGGTCAACGCCTAAGAGATAAAGCATCGTCGCGTGCAGGTCATAGATTTCCACCTTGTCCTGGACGGCGTGGTAGCCCCAGTCGTCGGTCGCGCCATGCGAAACACCACCCTTGACACCTCCGCCGGCCAGCCAGACCGTGAAGCCGAACGGGTTGTGGTCGCGGCCGTCGGTCCCTTGTGCGAACGGAGTGCGGCCGAACTCACCGGCCCAGACGACGAGCGTCGAATTGAGCAGGCCGCGCGATTTCAGATCCACGAGCAGCCCGGCGATGGGTCGATCCACGGCCCGGCAATTCTTCTCGTGGCCCTCTTTGAGGCTCGAGTGTTGGTCCCAGCGATCGTGGCCGACGTTGGGGCAGGTCAACTCGACGAAGCGCACGCCGCGCTCGACGAGTCGACGGGCGAGCAGGCACTGACGGGCGAACGTCTTCGTTGGGCCGTAGTCGGTGTCGAAGCCGTAGAGCGCCTTCGTCGCGGCCGACTCGCCGGCAAGATCGGTCAACTCCGGCACCGCCGACTGCATGCGGAATGCCGTCTCGTAGTTGGCGACGGCAGACTCGACGGCGTCGGCCCGCCGGCCAGCAGCGCGGTCGAGTGCCCCGATCAGGTCGAGCTTGTTGCGCTGGAGCGCCGGCGACGTTTCGAGCGGCTTGACGTTTGCGAGCGGCGGGTCGGCCGCGCGGAAGATCGAGCCTTGGAACGCGGCCGGCAAAAAGCCGCTGCCGAAGCACTCGAGGCCGCCGGGCGGAATCAGGCCGCCGTTGAGGACGACGAAGCCGGGCAGTTCCTTCGACTCGTTGCCGAGGCCGTAGCTGAACCACGCTCCCACACTTGGCCGGCCAGCCATCCCCAGGCCGGTGTGCAGGAAGTAGTTGGCTCCGGTGTGTTCGGGGAACTTCGCCACTGTCGATTTGATGAAGGCGATGTCGTCCACGCACCCGGCGAGGTGCGGAAACAGGTCGCTCACCCACGCGCCGCTCTGGCCGTGCTGCTGGAACTTCCACGGCGATTGCAGCACCTTGCCGACGTTGTCGAATTGCGTCGGCTGGACCTTCAAGAGTTCATACGGGTTGCGGCCGTGGTGCTTGGCAAGTAGCGGTTTCGGGTCGAAGGTGTCGATCTGGCTGGGGCCGCCGTCCATGTACAGGAAGATGACGCTTCTGGCTTTGGCGGGGTGGTGCATGCCGCCGTGCGTTTCGCCGCTGGCCAGAGCGGCGAAGGCGACAGCGCCGAAGCCGTTGGCGCAACGCGCGAGCATCTGGCGTCGGTTCAGTGGCCTCATGGCAGGAAGATGAACTCCTTGACGTTGATCAGCGCGTGCGCCAAGTCGGCCCACGCGGCTGCCTCGGCGGCATCGCCACTCCGTTCGTGCGTCTGCTTCACAACGAACGCCAGACATGCTGTGCGCTCGTCGGCTGTCGGCGGTCGGGCGAACGCCTGCCGATACATACAATCGACGCGCGCCGATGCGTCCGTTTGCGCGGCGCAAACGTGGCCGGCCCACAGCTTCGCCTGCGACTGGACGAACGGATCGTTGAGCAGAACGAGCGCTTGCGCCGGAACATTGGAGACGCCGCGGCGGCCGACGGCCGTGGCCGGCACGGGCGTGTCGAACGCGAGCAGGAACGGCGACAGGAAGTTTCGCCGCACGGCGAGGTAAATACTGCGCCGCCCGCCACCGTCGGCCGGGCCGCTCGTCGCCGGTCGGCCGCGACCCTCCATGAACTGGGTCAGGTGCGCTGGCACCGGTGGGCCGTACATGGTCACATTGAGGTTGCCGCCGAGGACCAGGAGTGCATCGCGGATCGCCTCGCCTTCCTAGCGCCGCGGCTCCGAACGCTCGGTGCGGAACGTGCGCGACAGGACGAGTTCCCGGATCAGTGCCTTGAGGGACCAGCCGCGGCGAACGAAATCGTCGGCGAGCCAGTCGAGTAATGCGGGGTCGGTCGGCCGCTCGCCGAGGACGCCGAAGTCGTCGGGCGTGGCAACGATGCCGCGACCGAACAGGTGGTGCCAGACGCGGTTGACGATCACCCGAGGCACCTGCGGCGTTACGGCCGGGTCGGTCAACATCTGGGCCAAGGCAAGCCGTCCACTGCCGCCGGGCAGCGGATCGGGGCAGATCGCTTCGAGAAAGCGGCGCGGCACTACGGCACCGACCGAGTGCGGGTTGCCGCGGATGGCGACGCGACCGGCCACGCCAGTGCCGTCCCACAGTGCCGGCGCGAGCCGCGACGTCCAATCGCGGCCATCGACGACCTCGTCCCGTTCCGCGCGGTATTCGACCAACGAAGGAAGCTCCGGCTCCACCTGCGCCAGCATCCAGTTGACGGCCCGAACGGCCGATTCGTCGTCCATATGGTCGAGGGCTTTCGTCAGTGCGGCTTCGGTCCACTCGAGGGACACCCCGCGTGGCTTCGGCGGCGCGTCGGCCTGGATGACGGCCGCGAGGGCAAAGTTGTCAGAGGTCGCGGTGAATTCGACGTGCAGTCGATGGCCTGGGTAGCGAGTGATGTCGTGTTCGACCCAGCGGAAATCGTCGCCGCCGTCGATCGGCACGACGAGTTTGCGGTGCAGCGGTCCGTCGATCATCGTGTGTGCCTGGACCGCGGCGTAGGCCAAACCCTTGCCGCGGATCAGGTAGAACAGTTTGCCGGCCGATGCGAGGAACTCCGGCGTGCGCAGCGTCCGGCCAGCTCGGACGGCTTTGCCCAGGTCGCCGGGGTCCGGCTCCGTGCCCGGTGCAACCGTCAAGCGTTTCCAGAGCGGGTCGGCATAGGCCGCGGGCCGCGGCACGAACCGCAACTTCGATGTGGCCAGGTCGATGTCGCCGGGAACGCGCGGGCCGGTGCCGTAGGCAGGTCCATCGGCGGTCCATGCCGTCGGGTTTGCGAAATCGAGGACGACTGCCGCCGGGTCGATGGTGTAAGCCGTCGCCGTAGGCAGTTTATCCTTGGCCTTGGCGGCGAGGTCCGGCAGGTGGGACCGCAGCAAGGCGGCTGCCTCACGGAGCAGGATCGGGGCGAAGTGGTCGTCGATAGTTTTCAGCGCTGCGGCGGCATCCGATTCGTGTCGGCGAGTGTCGAAACGGACCTGTCGATAGGCGCTCGTGTGGACGACGGCGGCGAGAGCGTAGTAGTCCTTGGTCGAGATGGCGTCGAACTTGTGGTCGTGGCAGCGGGCGCAGGCGATGGTCAGTCCGAGGAACGCCTTGCCGAACACGTCGATGGCGTTGTCCAGGTGGTCGGCTTCGTCCTGTTTCAGGTCGACCGGCGAATGCACCTGCTCGCCGAGCAGCCAGAAGCCGG
>CAZNSL010000766.1:0-3380 GCA_964574975.1 uncultured Alcaligenaceae bacterium
CGGCCGAAAGCCCGGCGACCGATCGGCGGATCACGGCGAACTGCCCCGTCACCACCGTGACGTTGTAGAGGAGCATCGCGTTTAGCACGGTCCATCCGATCGGCAGTAAGCCGAACGCGACCCCGTGCAAAAACGACAGTCCCGCCTGGGCGGGCGGCATGCCGTAAACGAAGACGGCGACGAGAATGGCCGTCGCTGCGCCCGCAGCCCCGGCAAGTGGGGCAGGCTTATGCCACGGGACGAGAAGCCAGAACAGGACGACGACCGGCAGCGCTGCGGCCAACGTCGAGAGTACGCGGTTGCCGAGTGGGTCGAGGTTCTGCGTGTACAGGGCCAGGAGCATGGGGGGAAGGTAGAACAAGCCCACAGTAGCTGCAAGGGTATCTGTTCGTCCCTTGCAGACGGTGCGGGCAAATACGACGCCCCCGGTCAATCCTCGAAGCCGCCACGGCGCGACGACTTGCGGGCACTGTTGTGCTTCTTATCCGTCAACCGCCGCTGCTTGGACCCCTTGGTCGGCTTCGTCGCCTTGCGCGGCTTCGGAACGAACGTCGCCGCGCGGACCATATCCGCCAACTTCGTGAGACAGTCTTCGCGGTTGCGCTCCTGGTCGCGGTAGCGCTCCGAGCTGATGACCAGATCGCCCTCCGTGGTCACGCGCCGTCGCTGCAACGCGCGCAGTCGCACCTTGACATCGTCGGGCACGCTAGGGCTGACAACGAGCGGCCACCGCAACACGGCTTTCGACGCGACCTTATTGACGTTCTGCCCGCCGGGGCCGCCGGAGCGTGCGTAGCTCCATTGGAACTCCGCGTCGGGGATCGCGATTTGTGCGTTGACCACCAGCATAACGCCCTCCGGCGGCATTCTACGACCCGGACCGTGCGAACCGGCGTTGACGCAATACGGCGAACGGTCTACCATCACCGGCCGCGCCCATTCCCGACCGAGGCCCCGCATGGAGCAGCCGGCCGCCGGACCCCCGACGACGCGCTTCCCCGCTTGGCTTGCATGGACACTTTTGCTGGCCGCCGGGATCGGCCTGCGCCTATGGGTGATTGCCAACAGCGAGGTCACCGCCCGCGACTCGATCGGCTACGTCCGGTACGCCTTGAGGCTGGAGCGCGAGCCGTGGGTCGATGTCGTCCGTAGCGTCGAGCAACCCCCCGGGTACGCGGCCACCGTTCTGGCCGTCTCCTGGCCCGTGCGCGCGTGGACCGGCCGCACCGACTGCGACACGATGATCCTAAGCGCCCAACTCGCCAGTGCGATCATGGCCGCTTTGAGCATCGTGCCGATGGTCTTGCTCGGCCGCGATCTCGCTGGCCGGGCCATCGGCTGGATGGCCGCCGCTCTGTTTCTGTCGCTACCGGCATGGCTGCGGCTGACGAGCGACGGAGTGACGGAGGGCACGTTCCTGTTCTGGCTGGCCACGTCGGCGTGGCTCGCCGTCCGAGCAGTGCGGTCGCCCTCGGTCGTGCGGCTATTCGCATGTGGCCTCGCCTGCGGGGCTGCCTACCTGACGCGCCCGGAAGGCGCGGAAATCGCATTGGCGACGCTCGGCATATTGTTGGCCATGCAGTTCGTCGCCGGCCGGCGACAGCCGTGGTCGCGGTTCGTCCCGCAAGCTGTTGCGCTCACTGTCGGCATCCTCATGATTGCCGGGCCGTACGTCAAAGCCATTGGCGGGCTGTCGAACAAGAACACGGTCAAGTTGCTAGGCGGCGACCCGAACGTCGATCGAACGGGACTGACGCCGGGCACGATGTCGCACGCTGGCGGCCGAACGCCGCTGGCGGTGTGGTGGTTCGAGCCGATCGACAAAGGAAAGTCGCGCTCGCTGTGGGCGTGGTGGGCCATTGGCACGGAGACGTTGCAGAGCTTCCATTACGCAGGGGCGGTTCTCGCCATCCTCGGTTTGACGGTCTGGCGAACCCGTGCTGCAGCGCGTCCAGGCGGTTGGCTCCTCGTCCTGCTGGTCGCGGCTCACGCCGTCATCCTGTGGAAGATGGCGGCGACGATTGGCTACCTGTCGGAACGGCATACGCTGATGATCGTGTTCGTCGGTTGCTTCCCGGCGGCTGCGGCGCTTACCTGGTATGCACGCTACCACCGCGCGGCACCGATACTCGGCCTTGCAATGCTGATCGCGGCGGGTGTGCCGGCGCTGGCGAAGCCGCTGCACGGCAATCGCAGCGGGCACAAACCAGTCGGCCTGTGGCTCGCTGCCCACGTCGGGCCAAACGATCAGATCGACGACCCATTCGGCTGGGCCGAATTCTACAGCGGCCGCCTCGCAGCCGTGCCGCCCCCGAAAGACCCAGCCCGGTCGTTTATCGTGCTGGAGACGTCCGAGAACCAGCACTCGCGGCTGCCAGCGATGCCGTATGCCCGCGAGAAAGCCAAGCACGGCTGCATCGTCCACCACTGGCCCGAAGACAAGCCGCGCGAGTCGGCCCAAATCGTCGTCTACGAGGTGCCGGGCGTCAAGCACTGACGGTTGCTCACAACTTCCATTCCCAACCGGCCATTCCAGGCAACAGGTCGTAGTGCGTTAGGTTGAACTGGAGAGGAGTCACGCTGACGTAGCCGTCGGCCAGCGCCCGTTCGTCGCTGTCCGGATTCGGGTCCGCGTCCGGCGTGCCCGGTGTGTTCCAGTAATACACCCGGCCGCGCGGGTCGGTGCGGCGGTCGAACTGCTCGGAGTATGCCAGCACGTTCTGCGGTGCGACGCGAACGCCGCGGATCGGCCCCTTTTCGAGCGCCGGGATATTCACGTTAACGAGTGTGCCCGCAGGCGGCCGACCGGCAACGATCTGCTCGATGACCTTGCGGGCCACATCCGACGCGGCTGCGAAATTGAGCGGCTGCACCTTCGTGTACTCCAGCGACACAGCAATACTCGTGTGCCGATAGAATGCGGCCTCGACGGCGGCGGCGACCGTACCGGAGTACAGCACATTGATGCCGGCATTCGACCCGGCGTTCATGCCGCTAACGACGAGGTCCGGCTTCCACGGCAGCAGTTCTTGCAGCGCGAGCTTGACGCAGTCGGCCGGTTTGCCCTCGACGGCCCAGCCGAGACGTTTCTGATCCTCGTCGAGGACTTCCTGAACCATCAGCGGCACGAGCAGCGTAATCGAGTGGCCGGCCGCGCTCTGTTCGCTAGCCGGGGCGACCACCAGGACTTCGCCGAGTTTGAGCAGTTCCTTGCGTAGCGCCCGTAGGCCGGGGGCGTAGACGCCGTCATCGTTAGTGAGCAGGATTTTCATTGCGGCATTGTAGCAGTCGCCGTCGCCCCGTCGGGTGGGACGCCACGCCCGTAGCACCCGTAGGGTGGGCCGCGTGGGGGGGGTCCCCCCCCCCCCCCCTAGAAGCAT
>CAZNSL010000767.1:0-3371 GCA_964574975.1 uncultured Alcaligenaceae bacterium
ACTGCCTGCCGGTCGCCGTCGTGCTGAATCTGCCGGAGGAGGTCTGCCACGAGCGGAACCGTTCTCGGTCGGATCGGACATTCCGCCCGCACGTCATCCGCAATCAGCGGTCGCAACTGCGGCGGTCGCTGCGGGGTCTCCAGAAGGAAGGGTTCCGCCACGTCTTCGTCCTTGAGGCTCCGGAGGTGGTCGAGGCGGCGGTCGTCGAGCGGGTGCCGTTGTGGAACGACCGCACCGCCGACACTGGCCCGTTCGACATCATCGGCGACGTTCACGGCTGCTGCGACGAGTTGGAGCAACTGCTCGTCGCTCTGGGGTACGCGCGCACTGGTCCCGCCGAAGCCTGGTCGCACCCCGACGGCCGGAAGCTCATCTTCGTCGGTGATCTGGTCGATCGCGGACCGCGCATCCCGGAGACAGTTCGCTTGGTGATGGACAGCGTCGCGGCCGGCAGCGCCTTGTGCGTGCCCGGCAACCACGATGTCAAGTTCATGCGGGCGGTCTGGGGCAAGAATGTCCAGCTCACGCACGGCTTGGCCGATTCGCTCGAACAGTTCCGGGCCTACGAGGAACACTATCGCGGCTTCAGCCGCGTCGCATCGGAATTCATCGACGGGCTGGTGAGCCATTACGTCCTCGACGGCGGCAAACTGGTCGTCGCCCACGCCGGGATGAAGGCCGAGATGCAGGGCCGAGGGTCGGGCAAAGTGCGGGATTTCGCCCTTTACGGCGAGACGACCGGCGAGACCGACGAGTTCGGCCTGCCTGTGCGGTACAACTGGGCGGCGGAATACCGGGGCTCGGCGATGGTCGTGTACGGCCACACGCCGGTCCCCGAAGCGCAGTGGCTGAACCGCACCATCAACATCGACACAGGTTGCGTCTTCGGTGGCAAACTCACCGCTCTCCGCTACCCGGAGAAGGAGTTCGTTTCGGTCCCTGCGGCGAGAACGTACTGTGAACCGGCCCGGCCCTTCCTGCCCGACGACCAACAAGCACCGAAGCTCACGGCCCAGCAAGCGGACGACGAGGTGCTCGACGCCCACGACGTACTCGGCAAGCGGATCGTCTCGACCCAGCTGCGGGGTAACGTGACGATCCGTGAGGCCCACGCCACGGCCGCCCTGGAGGTGATGAGCCGGTTTGCCGTCAACCCGAAGTGGCTGATCTATCTGCCGCCCACCATGTCTCCCTGCGAGACAACCAGCGAGCCGGGGCTGCTCGAACACTCTGCCGAGGCGTTCGCCTACTACCGCAACCACGGTGCCCCGCAGGTCGTCTGTGAAGAGAAGCACATGGGGTCGAGGGCCGTCGTCATCGTCTGCCGGGACGAACAGGCGGCGAGGGAGCGGTTCGGCGTACTCGAAGGCGAGATCGGCATCATCACCACCCGCACGGGGCGAAGGTTCTTCAACGAACCGTCGTTAGAGGCGCAGTTCCTCGACCGGGTGCGGTCAGCCCTAACCGCAGCGGACCTGTGGACGACGTTGAGCACGACATGGGTGTGTCTGGACTGCGAACTGCTGCCGTGGTCGGCCAAGGCGCGAGAGCTTCTCAAGACCCAGTACGCAGCGGTCGGGGCGGCGGGGCAGGCGGCGTTGCCGAAGGCCGTCGCTTCGCTGGCGCTCGCTGCAGCACGGCTCAGCGGAGAAGAACGGGTCAAGGTCGAACGGGTGATGACCGTGAGCCAACGCCGGGAAGAACGCGTCGGCCAGTTCGTCGCCGCCTACCGCCAATACTGTTGGCCGGTGAACTCCCTGACCGACTTGAAGCTGGCCCCCTTCCACCTGCTTGCCTCAGAAGGGCGAGTTCACACGGACAAGAGCCACGTGTGGCACATGGACACACTGGCCTCCGTCTGCCGCACGGACCCGGAACTGCTGCTGGCGACTAACTGCAAAATGGTGGACGTGACCGACCCGGCGAGCGTGGCGGACGGGATCGCATGGTGGAAGGAGCTTACCGAGCGTGGCGGTGAGGGCATGGTGGTCAAGCCGCTGGACTTCATCCTGCGGGGCAAACGGGGCCTCGCCCAGCCCGCCGTGAAGTGTCGGGGCCGGGAGTACCTACGGATCATCTACGGCCCGGACTACACCGCCGAGGAGAACCTCTCCCGCCTGCGGAGCCGGGGGCTCGGACACAAGCGGTCGCTGGCCCTCGGCGAGTTCGCGCTCGGCGTCGAGGGGCTGGAGCGGTTCGTCCGCAGGGAGCCGCTGCGCCGGGTTCACGAGTGCGTCTTCGGCGTCCTCGCCTTGGAGAGCGAGCCGGTGGACCCAAGGTTGTGACCTGCTCACGGGCCAAACCGATCACGCCAAGCGGCGGCGTCTAGCTCGACCCGGCAGCGAGATGTCGCCAATGCGCGACGCTGCTATTCCCGTTGCCACTCTAGTACTGCCAGGACCGGGCGGTGGTCGGATGCGACCGGCTCGTCGATCGCCGTCGCCGCGACCGTGCGGAAGTGCCCGGCGGGGCGGTACAGCACGTAGTCGATTTGCTTCACTGGCCTCGGTGCCGGAAACGTGAGCAACCCGCCGCTGGCGGTGGCGTTCACCCATCCCGCGGCCGTCAGTCGCCCGATCGGCCGGCTGTCCGGCACGGCGTTCAGATCGCCGGCCAGTACGACCGGCCGACCGGCCGCAGCGAACAGGTCGTTGAGGGTCGCCGCCTGCCGCTCGCGGAACGCGGCGTTCTGGTGGTGCAGGTGCGTGGTGACGAACGACATTTCCCGACCGCCGATGGAGAATCGCACCTCGTAGGCGATCCGCCGCTCGCGGTCCGGCTCGCCGGGCAGGATGTGGACGGCCATCGTACCGGGCGGGAACCGCGCCAGCACCGCCTGGCCGTACCCGCCGCCCTGGTAGTCGAGTTGTTTACCGAAACGGCCGTGCAGCCCGGTCAATCGAGCCAGTTCGGCCGTCTGATCCACGCCGCCGCTGCGCCGCGTCCGGTCGTCCACTTCCTGGAGTGCGACCAGGTCCGGGTCGGTCGAACGGATCACCCGCGCCAGTCGGGGCAGGTCGATCTTGCCGTCGGTGCCCTCGCCGTGATGGATGTTGTAGCCGAGTACGCGCAGTGTCGGCGTTCGGGCTGGCGAGGCCGCGCGAAGGACCGCGGTGACCGGGAAGTGGCTGGCCGGCGTACGGCCGTCGCGAGCGGTGCGGTCGATGCCTGCCAGGCGTACCTCCCAGTCCGGGGAGCAGGCGATCCAATCGACGCGATCGCCGCGGGTCCGGGCTGGGTCGAACCCGCAGTCTGTGCCTTCCTCGGGACCGCGCACGGGGTGAGTGGCGCGAAACGTGTCCGTCAGCGGGCCGGCCGGCTCGAACAACTGCTTGTACGGGTCGCTGCCCTCGCCGGCGCTGAAGTCGCCG
>CAZNSL010000768.1:0-3368 GCA_964574975.1 uncultured Alcaligenaceae bacterium
GCCCGTCGCAGGAACACGATGGCTCGCTTGAACTGGTCGTCGTCCAACGTCTGCACGTACGCCGCCAACTCCTGCCACAACGGCTGACGCGCCAACAGCGCGGCCCGGTTCCGCTTCGACAGCCCCTCGAACCAGCCGGCCCCGAGGTCGGCCGGGATGCCGGGCGACAACCGCCGCGACACCTCACGGGCCAAATCCTCCGTCGCCATCAACCCGCGCTCCAGCAGGACGGCGCAAGCGAACCCGGAGAGCAATGGATTGCGGTCGTCGGCGTCCGCGAGCTTGCGCAGGCGGTCCACCCACAGCTCGCCCTCGACGCGCTCGTGATGCTCCAGGCTGACGCGGTTCAGTTCGTCGATGGCCACGACGAGTTCCTTCGCGGCATCGTTGTCGCACGCCGCGGCGGCGTGCAGTGCCAATGCCCCTTGCACGAACAACTCGTCGATCAGCGGCAAGAGCGGCGACGGGTCGAACTTGCGCACGTCGCCGTAGCGCGTCACCTGGCTGAGCTGGGCCGCCGCGTGGGCGATGGCCTTCAAGTCCGAACTGACGGCCGCGAGTTCCTGCAATCGGGCGCGGGCCAGGTCCATCGACTTCGCCAGCCCACACTGGCAGGCATCGCGCACCACGTCGGCCGCCGCGTCGATGCCGGTCGCGGCTTCGAGCAATTGCTTGAACCGGAACGCAGTCGCCAGTTCGACCGTCTCGCCGAGCAGCACGGCTTCGACGAGAGCAATTTCGTGCTCCGGCGTCCACTGGAGCTTCCAGCGCTCGGCCCAGGTGGCGGCCTGCTGACCGGACGGCAGCGGCTTGGCGAACTCGACGCCGAGGACGCGCAGCCGGTGCAGGAAGGTCGAGCGGTTCAGATCGAGGAAAGCCGCCTCCACGGTCTTGACGTGGCGGTTCTCGCGCAGGTCGAGCGTCAGCTCCTCGGCCACCGTCTTCTTGTACTTCTCTAGCTTGAGGCGAGTCATCTGCCGATCGAAGTCTTCCTGAATCGACGTGCGGACGACGCCTTTCGGTAGCGCCCCGATGGCGGTGCCGACGTTGACGTGTTGCAGTGCCTCCGCCACGGTCGAGCGCTCGCCGTGGCCAACCAGCGTGACGGCCGCGTCTTGCAGGTCGGCGAGCGTCGGGGCCGTTCCATCGTGCAGGGCAGCTAACGTGCGGGCCAGGCGCACACCCTCGATCACCTCGGCCGTTGAGCGGTGGGTGCCGGCCGCGCGCAAGTGCCGCACGACTTCCGACAGGTAGCGATGCGGCAGCTCGTCGAGGCCACCAGCGTTCATCTGCTCCCAGACCATCTCGAAGTACGACGGAGCGTGGTTGCCGGCCCCGTAGCCCGACTGGCTCGACAGCTTGAAGTACGAGTACGGCATCAGCGTCAGCTTGCTCGTCCGCCGCCACAACAGGGCCAACTCGGCGTCGGTCATCGCCGGCAGGTCCGGCCCGAGGACCGGCGCATGAAACGCGCCGACCACGGCGACGACCTGCTCCGGCTTGACGCCGCTGTCGAGAACTTCGCGGATGCGGCGACGCATGAACGCCTCGCGGACGAGGTTCTCGGCCCGCCACACCGGCGGGTCGGGCTCGTCGCGCAGCGCGTGGCCGTGGGCGTAAGCCGCGGCTCGATAGCTATCCGGCGACAAGTTGTGTTCGAAGCGGCGCTCCCAATAGGTGTCGTAGTCGGCCTCGCCGCTGCGCTCGGCGATACGGTCGTACACCGACCGCTCCGGCTCCGGCCGCCACGCCGGCGATGTCGGCGGTTCTTCTCGTTCTTTGGTCAGCCGTTCGATTTCCAGGTCTTGTAGGCCGAGGAAGATGTCGGAAGGCAGGTCGATGAACTCGACGCGGGCGCGGTGTTCCTTCGCCCAGACGAGCGCCTGATACTCGGGGCTGTACGTCGCCATCGGGTAGACGAGGGTGCGCACCGGAACGCTATCGGTGTACGCCAGGATGGCGACGGGCGGTTTGGTGCCGGATCGCGTCAGATCGGGGATGAGCGCATTCGCGTCGGCCAGTCCTTCGATGAGGACGACTTTCGGGCGCACCGCGTCGAGCGTTGCCCGCAGGTGCCAGGCTCCGCCCGGCGACAGGTGCCGGACGCCGAAGACGTGGATGCCGGCGACGGTCACGAGTTATGCTCCGCGCAGGCGGCGTACAGCGGCCGCCACTCGGCCCCGCGCTTCTTCAAGACGTTCGACAGATATTCCTGCCAGACGACTTTGTCCTGAGTCTCGTCCTTGACGACGGCCCCTTGCAGGCCGGCCGCGAGGTCGTGAGCCGTCACTTCGCCGGAGCCGAAGTTGCCGGCCAGGGCCATGCCGTTGGCCAGCACCGAGATCGCCTCGGCCGTGGACAGGACGCCGCTCGGCACCTTGAGCTTGTTCTTGCCGTCGAGCGTCTGCCCGGCCCGCAACTCGCGGAAGATGGTGACGACCTGCGTGACGGCGTCTTCCGCCGGCGGAGCGGCCCGCAACTCCAGGTTGGTGCCGAGTTCCTCGACGCGCTTGCGAACGATGTCCACCTCGGTTTCGAGGGTCGCCGGCGTCGGCAGGACGACCATGTTGAAGCGCCGCTTGAGGGCGGCCGACATGTCGTTGACGCCGCGGTCGCGGGTGTTGGCCGTGGCGATCACCGAGAACCCCTTGGCGGCCGGCACCTCGGTCGCCAGCTCCGGCACGCTGATGCGCTTCTCCGACAAGAGGCTGATGAGCGCGTCCTGCACCTCGGCGGCGCAGCGGGTGATTTCCTCGAATCGCGCGAGGGTGCCGGACTCCATCGCCCGGAACACCGGCGACTTGATGAGCGCATCGGGACTCGGCCCGCGGGCGATCAACATGGCGTAGTTCCAGGTGTAGCGAATCTGCTCCTCAGTCGTGCCGGCGGTGCCTTGCACGACCTTGGTGGAGTCGCCGTTGATCGCCGCGGCCAGGTGCTCGGAAAGCCACGATTTGGCCGTACCGGGTTCGCCGAGCAACAGGAGCGAGCGGTCGGTGACGAGCGTCGAGATGGCGATTTCGACTAGCCGGCGGTGGCCGATGTACTTGGGCGTAATCGTCATCGATCCGGCTTTGCCACCGGTGATGTAGGTCGCCACGGCTCGCGGCGAAAGCTTCCAGTTCGGCGGCCGTTCGTGCTTGTCGTCCTTGGCGAGTTGTTCCAGTTCCTCAGCATAGAGCATCTCGGCCGGAGCGCGCAGTATGCCGTTGGCGGCGGTTGAGCCGGGGGAATCGGAGTCGGGTTTCTTCTTCGCCATGTCAATCGCTCGTGGACTCGGTGCGACGCATAGTAGGGCGTACTCACGACACGTTCGGTGTCTTAGCCCCGGAGGGGCGGCCGTGGGTAGCCAGGGGCGTCAGCCCCTG
>CAZNSL010000769.1:0-3363 GCA_964574975.1 uncultured Alcaligenaceae bacterium
GTGCTCCGGTGCGTGCGGCAAGCGCGTTCACCGCCCGGGTGGCGCGCGGAAAAGGCGATCGTCTCCGGCACTCCCGCACGCTGTCGCCGGCGCAGCGTGCGGCAGCGCGTCGATCGAGGCCCCGTATCGGACGCCGTCCGTCCTCCTGCCGGGACGGCGATGAGCTGGCTGCTGGGAATCGTCGGCATCGCGCTCATGCTCAATGCCGCCTGGATGGTCGTCCAGCGGCTGTCCGCGAGCGCGCGCGCGACGGGTCGCGTGGTCGACCACGAGGCGCGAAGCCTTGCGGCGACCGACAGCACCAGCCCGGCCACGACGCTCTACCACCCGGTGGTGGCGTTCACCGATCGCGACGGACGGCGCCATCGCTTCACCGCGGTGGGGGGCGATCCCGACCGGCGTCCACCGCGCGGCACAGGCGTCGCCGTGCGCTATCCGCCGGGCAGCCCCGAGCACGCGTACGTCGCCGGGTTCGCGAACACCTGGGCGATGCCGCTGGCGTGGGCGGCCGCAGGAGCCCTTGCGGCCTTTGTCGCCTGGGCATGACGTGGCCCGTGCGGCATGCCCGCCCGGTCGGCGCGAGAGGATTGCGCCGCCGGGCGATCTTCCGCGACGGCCGGCCGGTTGCGCGGACCTCGCACATTTCTGGAGCGGGCGCCACGAGCGGGCGCAAGTAGTGGAGCTATCGGCGGCGAAGGCGGAGTAGGCGCCGCGCGTGCCGTCACACCGGCGCGCACATCACGACGAGGTCCGGGCCGTCGCCCTCGGCCAGCCAGCCCTTCGTCACCATCTGGTTGCGCGCGGCCAGGTCCGTCAGGTAGCGGTGGTTGGCGTCCGGCCGGTTGCTGAACACGCGGTAAATTGGCTTCGTGCCGGCCGGACAGTTGCCGGCCGTGGGCAGGACCATTCGCATGAACGTGGCGTCCTCGAGCACGAAGCTCGGGTTGTTCCGGCCGGTCGCGTCGCACTCCGCGGTGCCGCGGCCGAAGAAGTGCGAGTCGCCCAGCGCCGGTGGGATGTAGAAACGGCAAACGGGCGAAGCGCCCGGCTGCGCGTTGGTGTACGTCTTGAACGTGGTACCGGTGCGTGTCCAGCCCTTGATCTGCGTCCCGGCGTCGAGGATCGCGATCTCGTTGGGCAGCCACGTGATGAAGTAGTGGTCGAGCGCGGCGTGGTAGTACTCGACCACCGTTGCCACGGCCGGCGGCGGCTGCTGGGCGATGCCGGCGCTCAACACCAGCGAGTACTGCGCGGCGCCGACAAACGTCGGGTCGATCTCGATGTAAGGGTCGATGGTCGCGGCGGCATGACCACCACGCGTGGCCAGCGCGCCCGCCCACAGATCGACGAAGATCACCGTGTTGGCCGGGACCACGATCCGGTGCGCGGTGAACGCGAAGCTGTCGGTGGTGCCCGCAGCGCACACGGTCCCCGGCACGGTCGCGACGAAGCCGTTGCCTGTGCAGATCTCGGCCGCGAGGACCGTGGGGAAGAACTGCGGGGTCACCTTGAGGTAGGCGTGCGCCGCGTCGTGCAGCCCGGCGCCGCTGGAGGCGCCGCTCCGGCTGACCGACCCGCTCGCCGTCACCCACAGCGGCACGCTGGTGCCGGCCGGGCCGACCACCACGTAGCTGTAGCCGAACTGGCCGTTGGCCGCGGTTTCCGCGGAAGGGTCGGCGGTCGCGGGCGCGGTCGACGTCGCGTCCACGGTGACGTAGGGTGCCGGACTGGTCCCGGCGCCGGCCACGGCGTTGCCGAGCGGGCCGGAGATCGAGACGCTGCCGAGCGAGGCGATGGACTTGAAGCCCGGACCTGCCGTCTGGGCGGTCAGGATCACGCCGTAGTCGAAGGGTACGGTCGCCGCGCTGCAATGGAGCGCAACCACCGACATCGCCGTGCCCACGAGCACGCTGCAGCAATTGCGGATCGACAACGGCGCTCTCCCGTGACGCGCGAACGCGGATGGCGGTCGCGCAGGCGCGGCGAGTATCGCCGGCGGGGCGAGCCGGCGTCAATCGGGCTGTCCGGGTCGCCGGCTCTGGACGGTACGGTTCGCAGGCGTCCGCGCCGCAGCGCCGGTGGGCAAGTGATCGACCGTGCGCGCCGGCGCGTACGTCATCCGGCCGGGCGCTGGGAGGCCGTCCGCGGACGCGATAGCATTTTTGCGATGTCCGATGTCGAAAGCCCTGCCGCGCCAGGCAACGCGCCTGAAGGCCCGCCAGCAACGTGGGCGAGCGCGCTCGAACGGTGCGCCCGGGCGCCGAGGAGACCGCGCGTGTCCCGGCGGGATGCGGCGCTGCAGTAGCTCGCCGATGAGTTCGTACGCTGGCGGGTCGCCGTGGGCCGTACGCAGCGCGAAGGTCGCGGACTGCGGCGTTCAGGGTTGCCGCGAGGCAAACGGCGCATGCCCCGGTGATCGTTGCTCCGCGGGCGGGCAACGCCGCCGCGGCCCGGGTACCCGTCAGTCCCAGCTCAACGCCCCGCCCGTCTGGTACTCGGTCACCCGCGTCTCGAAGAAGTTCTTCTCCTTCTTGAGGTCGATCATCTCGGCCATCCACGGGAACGGGTTGTCGGCCTTGTCGAAGACCGGGTCGAGGCCGATCTGCTGGCAGCGGCGGTTGGCGATGAAGCGCAGGTACTCCTTGAACATCGGCGCGTTGAGTCCCAGCACGCCGCGCGGCATCGTGTCCTCGGCGTACTTGTACTCGAGCTCGACGCCCTTCTTCATCAGGTCGGCGATCTCGGCCTTGAACTCGTTGGTCCACAGGTGCGGGTTCTCGAGCTTGATCGTGTTGATGAGGTCGATGCCGAAGTTGCAGTGCATCGACTCGTCGCGCAGGATGTACTGGTACTGCTCGGAGCTGCCGGTCATCTTGTTCTGGCGGCCCATCGCCAGGATCTGGACGAAGCCGACGTAGAAGAACAGGCCCTCCATGATGCAGGCGAACACGATCAGGCTGCGCAGCAGCGCCTGGTCGGCCTCCGGCGTGCCGGTCTTGAACGTGGGGTCGGTCAGCACGTCGATGAACGGGATCAGGAACTCGTCCTTGTCGCGGATCGACTTGATCTCGTGGTAGGCGTTGAAGATCTCGCCCTCGTCGAGGCCCAGGCTCTCGACGATGTACTGGTAGGCGTGCGTGTGGATCGCCTCCTCGAACGCCTGCCGCAGCAGGTACTGCCGGCACTCGGGCGCGGTGATGTGGCGGTACGTGCCGAGCACGATGTTGTTGGCGGCGAGGCTGTCGGCGGTGACGAAGAAGCCGAGGTTGCGCTTGACGATCAGGCGCTCGTCGTCGGTGAGGCCGTTCGGGTTCTTCCACAGCTCGATGTCGCGCTGCATGTTGATTTCCTGCGGCATCCAGT
>CAZNSL010000770.1:0-3350 GCA_964574975.1 uncultured Alcaligenaceae bacterium
GGCCGCGTCTACGTGACCGACGGGCGCGGCGCGGCGGTCAAGCGCTACTCGGCCAACGGCGTCTTCGAGACTCGCGTAGACGGACGCCTGCTCGGGAGCCCGAACGGGCTCGCCGTCGACCGCCGCGGATACCTGTGGGTCGCGGACGGCTTCTCCGGCCGCGTGGTGGCGCTCTCGCCCGAAGGCACGCTTGCGCAGGCGATCACCGCGCGGCTGTCCGACGGCCGCTCCGCCGCGCCGCGCGACATCGCGGTCGCCGGCCGCGACATCTACGGCCGGGCCGGGATCAACGGCCCCAGGGTGTGACGGCCGCGCGGCCGCACGGCGCAACGGAGGCATGGCGATGGACTTCATGCTCGGACAACTGCTGCTGATGCCGATCACCTTCGTTCCCGCAGGCGCGCTGGCGTGCAACGGGCAGACGTTGGCCATCCAGCAATACACGCCGCTGTACCAGATGATCGGTACGACCTTCGGCGGCGACGGCCGGACCACCTTCGCATTGCCCGCCGTCCCGCCCGTTCCCACGGTGCTGGACAACAAGCCGGGCGTGCCGGTCAACTGGTGCATCGTCACGGACGGCAGCGGGTCCGAGCAGGGCTACTGGGGGCTCCTCGGGCAGGTGATGCCGATGGTCGTCGCGCCCCCGTCGGGCTCTCTGCTTGCGCTGCAATGGCTTCCCTGCGACGGCCGACTGATCGCGATCGACAGCAACATGGAGCTCTTCGCGCTCCTCGGCACGCAATTCGGCGGCGACGGCAAGTCGACGTTTGCGCTGCCGAAGCTCGCGCCGATCACGAACCCGCCGACCTCGCCGTCGGGCGGCCCGCCGATTCCGTACTACATCTGCGTCGACGGCACCTTTCCCGACAGCACCGGATGCAACGCGACCGCGCCTTCGCCGGGCGGCGACGCCGACGGATACCTGAGCCAGATCTACCAGGTCGCCTACGTCCCCGGCACGGTCGACCACCTGTGCGGCTTCGGAACGTGCGCGGGGCAGGTGCTCGATCTCGCGTCGAACGGCGACTGGGACATCCTCCTCTCGCTCATCGGCGCGCAGTTCGGCGGCGACGGCCGACAGACGTTCGCGCTGCCGAACATTCCCACCGGGGCGGACGGCATCTCCTACGTGATCTCGACGGGAGGGTGGTACCCGCCGCAGGATTGAGGGGGCGGCGCGCGCCGACCGGCATGGTACGTGCGACCGTTACCCATGCCTCGAGGCCGTACAGCGCATCAAAGGGAGAAAGGGGCCAGGCTCGAATCTTGTGAATTGCAAAGAGAAACTCGCGCGAGATTCGAACCTGGCCCCTTTTTCCCGTCCACCCAGCTCTCGCATGCGTTACGGCCGGGCGTTGCCGATGGCCGTGACCAGCGCTGCGCGCAGTTCGGCCACGATCGTGGCGACCTCGGCATCGGCCACGCTAACGCGCGACGATCGACGGAAATCCTCGTCGGCCTTCCGGGCACGCAGGAGCCCGTCCGGATCGGCTACCGCACGGGTGGATCCGTTGGGAGCAGCAGTCCGCAACCCCTTCATCGAGTACAGGTTGCCGGTCGTGGGCGATATCCAGGATCCGGCGTAGGTTTCCTCGATGCCGTACTTCCAGCGATACTGGTTCTCGACGTTGACCAGAGTGGAATCGAAGTCGACGCAGTACACGTAGCCTGCATACGTTCCCGAAGTCTTGTACTCGCAGGCGCAGTTGTTCACGATGTCGGTCGCCACGCCAGTCCCGGTGGACGTAGGCGTACCTATCCCCGTGAACCTGAACCGTTCCGCCCACGTCGAGATGATGTCGTAGAAGAACACCCACTCGCCAAGCAGCCCGTTTGGCGGCGGGCCATAGCCGAAGTCGTACGGAACGATTGCCGTCGTCCGGCCGCCCGGTAGGGCAATCGTCGCGGCGGTCTCGGACGTGAAATTGATCGTGACGACGCCATCGTTGCCAATCAGCGTCGGGCGTCCGACGTACGGGCAGGAAATGCAGCGGCCGTTGCGGTACTTGTCCAGCGTGGCAGTGAACGTACGGTTGCCGTTGGTCATCGGGCCGGATGCGAGGTACCACTCCGAATCTCCGCTGCCTTCGTAGCTATAGACGGTCAGGACCAGAACGCCGTTCTGGATCTCGATGTTGAATCCGTCGCCGGACTCCGTCTCCTTGTACCAGAGACCGGTGCGCGGCTGGAACGCGGTCGCGAGCGAGGGCAGCGCGAACAGCGCGAGCAAGACGAGAAATTTTTTCATTCGAACCTCTCCTTTGGTTGCAATCGCTCCCTTGGTTGGAGGGCGCACTCCGGACGTACAGTCCTAGGCGCGAGCCGTCACTCGATCCTGTCCTTGATTCTCGCCTGCTCGATCGTCTGCCACTGCACATTGCTCGGCGCGTCTGCACCTCCACGCTTGAGTGGCGCCACATGGTCAATCACGTAGCCGGGGCACGAACCGCCAGGCTTGCCCGTCGAAGGGCACGGATGGGACTGCTGGAACTCGCGTTTCGCCTGCGGCGACCGGGCAATCCTGCCCGACGAGTCGCGCTCTACGCCGGGGACGGCGTGCGACTTGGACGGGGCACCAAATGAATGGCTGCTGTACGTGTTAGCACCAACGGAGGAACTGCCCGTTGCCGGCAACGGCGAAGCCACCGCAAGACACGCGGCAAGAACTGCTGTGGCAATCCAGCCTGGCACAACGCCCTCCCCCCGGCGCCTGACGCAATCGTCAGCGCGGCCCACCACGGCGTCAACCGCTGCCGATGGCAGGTCTGACGCAGATCAACGGGAACGGGGGCCAGCTCGTCATTTCGTACAGTAGGTGGATGGCGGAGACGGAGGGATTCGAACCCTCGATGCAGGTTTTAGCCCGCATGCTCCCTTAGCAGGGGAGTGCCTTCGACCACTCGGCCACGTCTCCGGAAGAGCGCCGGATTATACGGGCAAGCGCGGGCACCGTCCACCGACGGACCCGGATTGTCCCGCCAAAACAGAAGCTTAGGCGTGCTCCTTGTCGAGCTCGAACACCTTGTGCAGCACGCGCACCGCGAGCTCCAGGTACTTCTCGTCGATGACGACGGAGACCTTGATCTCGGAGGTCGAGATCATCTGGATGTTGATGCCTTCGTCGGCCAGCGTCTTGAAGAGCTTCGACGCGATGCCGACGTGCGAGCGCATGCCGATGCCGACGACCGACACCTTGCAGATCTTGTTGTCGCCGATGATCTCGCGCGCCGCGAACGCCTTGCCGCGCTCCTCGGCCAGCACGGCCAGCGCCTTCGCGTACTCGGTGCGGTTCACCGTGAACGAGAAGTCGGTGTGGCCGGACGCGCCGATGTTCTGCACGATCATGT
>CAZNSL010000771.1:0-3349 GCA_964574975.1 uncultured Alcaligenaceae bacterium
AGCCGGTCGGCTACGCGGACAGCAATACGCGCTTCTACCTCCAGGACCACGGCGAGTCGCTGTACCGCCGCAGCCTGTACGTCTTCCTGAAGCGAACCGCGCCGCCGCCGTTTCTGGTCAACTTCGACGCGCCCAACCGCGAGCAGTACTGCACCGTCCGCGACCGCACGAACACGCCGATCCAGGCACTGCAACTGATGAACGACGTGCAGCACTTCGAGGCGGCCCGCGGCCTGGCCGAGCGCGTGCTGCGCGACGGCGGTACGGCGGTGGCCGAGCGCATCGCTTACCTGTACCGCGTGGTGTTGTCGCGCACGCCGGACGCCACTGAATCGGCTATCGTCGCTGCCGCCCTCGACGAGCAACGAGCGCTGTACCGCAAGGACCCGGCGGCCGCGGCGAAGGCAATCCGCGTCGGCGAGTCGAAGCCGACGCGAACGGTGCCGGCCGAGGAACTGGCCGCGTGGACGATGGTCGCCAACCTGGTGCTGAACCTCGACGAGACCCTGAACCGGAACTGACAGCGATTCGTTTCGCGTTTCATGGTTTCGCGGCGTGGGTGGGTGAAACGAATCCAGCGAGTCGTCCGCCTGCGTACCTTGCAGTATCCGCCCGCATCGCAGATGATGGAAGCACACCAACGTGCCTTACGGGAGACGACGATGATTCCCGAGTTGGTGGACAACGTACTGCCCGAAGGGGTCCACGACTGCACGTTCGAAGAAATCGACGAGCGGTTCGGCCAGTTTCAGCGGACGGATCGCCGGGTCAAGTTGACGGCCAAGCTCCGTCAGTTTTTGGATGACGCAAGGAAGTCCGGCATCGTCGTTGCGGTAGTCGTCGACGGGAGCTACGTCACGGCGAGGGACGAGCCGAGCGACATCGACCTGCTTGTCGCCTACCGCGCCGGCCTGGACTTGAAGTACGAAGGGTTGCGCCCGTTCGAGTACAACGTCCTCTCGAAAACTGCCGCCCGACGGCACTACAGGTTCGACGTGTTCATTGAAGCCGAGGGCAGCGACGGGTATTTCCAGTGGATCGAGTTCTTTCGTGGCGTCCGGCCGAACGACCCTCGGCTGGCGACGGCACAAGTTCGGAAGGGTGTTTTGAGGGTCGTCCTATGATCCAAACCGACGAGCATCTGGCGCGGACGCGCGAGGCCCTCGGACACGTCGAGGCCGCACTCGCGTCGCTCTACCGCCGGAAGGACGATATTCACCCCGACCGCTTTGCACTGATGGCGGAGCCGGCGGTCGATCAAATCCTACGTCTTCGCGACGAGATCGACACCTACATTGGCTTTGCCGCGGCTAAAGCCGCAGTCGTCCCCGTCTGGTTGCGGCTGGAAGGGCCTGGGATTACCCTAGACACAGCCCCGACGAGCGTTGTGACGGCGACGATCGACCACTTGCGCGTCGGCGTCCAGTCGGTGGCGGAGTACCTCTGGCGCGGTATCGCCAACCTTCGTCCAACTTCGGTGATCCGGCAGGCGTGCGACTTGCGGATAGTCGGCTTGGAACCGGGGAGCGTCCGAATCGGCTTGAGTCTGCCAGAACTCGATCCAGAATTGTTCCCGGACGAGGGCGTCGAAAGAACCGTCCAGGAAGCGTTTGACCTGTTCATCCGGACGGCGTCTTGGGCGGCGTCTGACGATGATGTCACGGCCCTTGAAGCCGTCGCCCCGGACGACGGCCTTCGCCGTGTGGTGCTGAATCAGGTCGCCCGGCTGGTGCCGCGGCCGCGCGGGCAACTCGAAGTGGTCGAGTTGTCGGGGCGGAAGGTTCGGCGAGGAAATGTCCAACTCCGCCGCGCCGCCCGCGACCGTTTGCGCACGGCCGTCGAACAAACCATTCGAGAAGAAAAGGTTACCGCGTCCGGCGTGATCCGTGAGATCGACTTGGACGGGCGCACATTCGTCGTCCGTGACCTCGGCGGCTCGGACGAAACGCGGTGCGCAATCGCACCAGAAGCTGATGAACTGCTGCAGATCGCCAAAGACAGTCTCGATTATCGCGTTACCGTCATCGGCTACCGAAAGGTCGATCCGCAGCGTCGCCAGGCGTTCCCGTTAACAGTCGTTGATATTGAAGTAGACGGGCGAGAGGGCGAATGAAGCAGACGTTCGCCCGTTGCGATTTTCATTAGGTGACCCAATATGAATCCCCTTCTCCAGCGCGAACTCGACCTGACCCGTCGCCAGTTCTTCGGCTCCACCGGCCTGCGGCTCGGCGGGCTGGCGCTGGCCATGCTCGGCGGACGCGGTGCGCGGGCCGATGCCTCGAAAGCCGGCCGCATGAACCCCGGCCTGCCGGAACTTCCGCACTTCGCGCCCAAGGCGAAAGCCGTCATCTACCTGCACATGAATGGCGGCCCCTCGCAACTCGACACCTGGGACTACAAGCCGCAACTCCGCGAGCA
Organism: uncultured Alcaligenaceae bacterium; assembly: GCA_964574975.1. GTDB lineage: Bacteria > Planctomycetota > Planctomycetia > Gemmatales > Gemmataceae > JAXMAS01. Next base: position 2,419 of record CAZNSL010000771.1, read on the forward strand.
GTTCGACAAGGACCTGCCCGACTCGATCCGCATGGGCCAGCGGATCACCACCATGACCAGCGGCCAGGCCCGGCTGCCGGTCGCGCCGTCGCTCTTCAAGTTCGCGCAACACGGTCAGTGCGGCCGGTGGGTCAGCGAACTGCTGTCGCACACGGCCGCGCACGTGGACGACATCGCCCTGGTCAAGTCGGTCCACACCAACGCGATCAACCACGACCCGGCTTGCACCTTCGTGATGACCGGCAACGAGGTGCCGGGTAAGCCGAGCCTCGGCGCGTGGCTGGCCTACGGCCTCGGTAGCGTCAGCGACGACCTGCCGGCGTTCGTGGTGCTGACGCCGAACTGGTCGTCGAAGGCCGCGGCCCAGGCGCTCTTTAGCCGCATGTGGGCCAGCGGCTTTCTGCCGTCGAAGTACGCCGGCGTCGCGCTGCGGCACGTCGGCGACCCGGTCCTCTACATTCAGAACCCCGACGGCGTAACGCCGGCCAACCGCCGGGCCATGCTCGACGCTTTGGAGAAGCTCAACCAGAAGTCGTTCGAGCGGTTCGGCGACCCGGAGACGCAGACGCGCATCGCCCAGTACGAGATGGCGTTCCGCATGCAGACGAGCGTACCGAAGCTGACCGATCTCTCCACGGAGCGGCGCGAGACCTTGGAGATGTACGGCCCGGCCGTCAACAAACCGGGGTCGTTCGCGGCCAGTGCCTTGCTCGCGCGGCGGCTGGTCGAGCGCGGCGTGCGGGCGGTCCAAATTCTGCATCGCGGCTGGGACCAGCACGGCAATCTTCCTAGCGACATCCGTCTCCAATGCGAGGACGTAGACCAGCCAACGGCGGCTCTGCTCAAGGACCTGAAGCGCTGCGGCCTGTTCGACAGCACGCTGGTCGTCTGGGGCGGCGAGTTCGGCCGGACGGTCTATAGCCAGGGGACG
>CAZNSL010000772.1:0-3341 GCA_964574975.1 uncultured Alcaligenaceae bacterium
CGCGTCGAGCCGACCGACGGCCGCGAGCCCGCGACGTTCGAGGTCGTCGTCCACTGGGAGCGGAACTTCCGGGCCGAGGCGAAACTCGTACCGTCTTCAGTACCGTCTTGACCCCGCCCGAACGCTCCTTTACCGTCTTCGCCTCGGAGGAGCGACGGAAAAACCCGCGGAAAACAAGCTGCCGGAGTGGCGGAATTGGCAGACGCGCCAGCTTGAGGGGCTGGTGGGCTAACCATGCCCGTGCAGGTTCAAGTCCTGTCTCCGGCAAAATTTCCGTCTCCGTGAGTCGTCGCGGCGTCGCCTCCTACCGTCTTCGTTACCGTCTCGGGCGGTCGGAGGGGTGGATGGGGTGGACGCCGCGTCCGCGTTGGCATGCCGCGTCGGGGCGTTGGTACGCGGCGATCGGGCCCAAGGACGAGCGGGGCCGGGCGACGCCGGTCTACGCCCCGTCGTCGATCGCCCGGAAGGACGAGGCGGGGGCGTGGCGGTGGTTCGAGGCGACGCGGGTCGAACTCGCGACGACGACGACGGCCGAGCCGGCGAGGTCGACGCGGGACCTGGCCGAGCGGTACCTCGAGGCCGTCCGTGACGCGGTCGTGACGCGACACTGGGTCACCAAGCGAGGACACCTGCGACGGTTCGTCGCGGCGTTTCCGAAGCTCGAGGGCCTGACGGTCGAGACGGTTTCAGGCTGGATCGGTCGACTCGACCAGACCGCCCACTCGCGGTCGAATTTGGCACGCACCGTCCGGGCGGCGTTCCGGTGGGCCGCCAAATCTGGCTTACTGCGGTCGAACCCGCTCAAGGGTTTGAGGGCCCCCACTCCGCCGAGGGCGCCGGAGCGGTTCGCCTCGCGGTCGGAGGCGGCGGTGTGGCTGTGGTGGCTGCGGCGGGTCGGGTGTCGGACGCGGCCGGAGGTCGTGCAGATGACCCGGGTGATGATCCGTTCAGGGGCCCGGCCCGGCGAGTTGTGCGACACCCGATGGGGGGACGTAAAGTGGGACGCGGGGACGACTTCGGCGGGGCATCGGTACGCCAAGGTCGTGATCCCCCACGACCGGCACAAGACCGGCGCCAAGACGGGCCGACCGCGGGTGATCTATTTCACGCCGATCCTGACCCGGATGCTCGCCAGGCACCGCGATCGCGGGAAGGGGCCTAGGACGCCTCAGGACGCGATCTGGACGCACGGCCGAGGCAAACACGGGGGTGGGGCCCGGAAACGCTACAGCGGCGGTCCTGGGCTCTCCCAGACGGTCCGTGATCTGCGACTCAGGCTGCTGGCGGACCGTGAGGCCGCGTTGGGCAAGCTCGAGCGGGGCGACCCGGTGACGTCGCTCGAGCGGGCGTTGGCGGCGGTCGCGTTCGAGCCGACGGGGCCGAACCGGCTCGTCAACTACCGCTGGCGGCACACGGCGATTTCGTCGCTATTGATGATGGGCGTGGATGTTGCGACGGTCGCGGAGCTGCATGGGACGTCGGTCGAGATGGTGCGGCGGCACTACGGGCACCTCCTGGACGCCCACCTGGCGGCGGCGGCGGAGCGGATGATCGACGTCGGGCGGACCCGCTCGAGGCGGAATTGAAGACCCCCGCACCGCCGGGAGGAGGCGACGGTGCGGGGGCGACGCGACACCCACGGGAGAGGGTCGTCCGTGACGGTCGCCGCCCCGGGCCGCTCCGCGGTCCGGCGTGCGTGACGGTCGACGAGGGGGAGTCTACCCGGCGACCCGGACCTCCGCAATGCCTGCCTCGAGTGGATGCATCTATCCGAGCCCCCCCATCTCTCTCGTCCATCCATCCATCAGTCGTCCCGTCCCTCGCGTACGCGTGCCCGCGTGGGTGCTCGCGTACGTACGCACGCACGCGGAGAGATTGGGTTCCCTTCAGTTCAGTTACCTTTAATTCAGTTAGGGGCGTGACGGCCCGTGATGGGCGTGACGATCGTCACGGACGCGTCCGTGATGCATCACGGACCATCACGGAAGCGTCACGTGACGGTAAATTGGGTAATCTAGAAAAACAGGGAAGCCGCACCGAACTTGGTTTTCGTAGATTGCTTGCCTGCACCATTGCAAGCTCTCACAAGAAATCGGGCGTCACGGCCCCGTCACCGTGACGCCTGTGATGCATCACGGTCGCGTCCGTGATGCGACCGGTCGCGTCCGTGACGCATCACGTGATGGGCCTGGGCCGAGGTCGACGGTCCAAGGTTTGGATGATTGCACTCGCGGCACGACTGGCGGATCGGTGAAGAAACTGAGCGAGGAGACGGCGGTCATCCTCGGCGTGGCGATGGGGGCCGAGGTCCCGGTGCTCCTGGCGGGCACGACCTACGTGGTGGATTCGGCGGGCGCCGACCTCATTCGGCAACGGGTCCGCGACGCCTCGTTCCCGCAGGGGAGGCGGATCAGCCCCAAAGTCAAGTATCCACCCCCGCCGGAGGACGAGCGGTCGACCGACGCGGGCTCGCCGTCGCCCCGACCAAGTCGCCTCGTATCGCCATAATAGGCAAATCAAACATGGGGGCTTGCGAGTGTGGTTGAGCGTGGTTAAAGTGATCGTCCCGGCCCGTCATGCAATGGTCGTCCCTCATGAACCACGCCTTCAAACTCGTGCGTGGCGACGCCCCGCATTGGCCGTCGTCATGGACGATCCGACAGCCGATCGCCTGTGGACGCGAGGTCCGCGTCCTCATACTCCGGGCGACGCCCGAGGAGTGGCGGTCCCGGCCCGAGGCGTCCGACTCGCGTTGGACGGCCCTGATGGACGGCGATCACGTGATCGGGGTCAGGATCGATGGCTGACCGCCTGCGGGCGATCGGCGGCGGTCAGACCGGGGCCGACCAGGCGGGCTGGCGGGCGGCTCGGCGATGCGGGCTCGAGACGGGCGGCTGGATGCCGAAGGGCTTCCTCACGGAGGAAGGACCCCGCCCCGAGTTCGCCTCGTTGTACGACGCCGCGGAGACGGCGACGGACCGCTACCCCGAGCGGACCGAGGCGAACGTCCGCGACTCGGACGCGACCCTCTGGTTCGGGTCGACCGACAGCCCCGGGGCGAAGACGACCCTGAACGCCTGCCGGGGGATGGGGCGGCCGACGCTGATCGTCCGGCCCGGGATGAGGCCCTCGGAGGTCGCGGCCTGGCTCCGCCGCCAGCCGCGCCTCCGCGTCCTGAATGTCGCCGGCAACCGAGAGAGCAAGGCGCCGGGGATCGGCGACCGCGTCGAGGCGTTCCTCGTCGCGGTGTTCGAGCGGCTGTAGGACCGGACGCCATCGTCGGCCCTCCGGTCATCCCGCCGGCCGCTTCCGCCGTTCTCGTTCTCGTTCTCGTTCTCGTT
>CAZNSL010000773.1:0-1269 GCA_964574975.1 uncultured Alcaligenaceae bacterium
GCACGCCGCGCCGCGTCCTACGACCGACGAACGCGGCGAGACCGCGCCACGCCGAACATCTTCCGCACATTTTCCCAGTTCTGCCTTGCCGTCACCCGGCCGCGCTTTCGGACGTTGGGCATACTCCCAGCGTGTGGTGGTGAAACCTCCCCCCAAGTCAGTGCCCGTCGAGGCCCTGGAGTGCGTGCCCGGCGGGTCCCCGGTCCCAAGGAGTGTGTGGTCATGATGTGGCGACGTATCTGTAAGAGCTTGTTCGCGGGCGTGGCCTTCATGGCCGCGGCCGGGACGGCGGCGGCGAACCACGGTGGTGGCGGCTGCAGCAACGGTGGCTGCGGCAACGGTGGCGGCTGCGGCACGGTGACGGTCAACACGATCGAGTGGGTCAACGAGCAGGTTCCGTGTACCCGCACGGTCTACAAGACCGAGTGGCGCGAGGAAACGCGGCAAGGTACCCGCACCGAGTATACGCAGGAATGCCGTACCGGCACGAAGACGGTCTACCGGACTGTCTCCGAGACGGTGAACGAGAACCGGACGTACACCGTCCGCGTCCCGTACACCGAAACCCGCCAGGGCTTCGAGACTCGTTGGGTTAGCCGTCAGGTCACCGAGACGGTCAACGTCTCCGTCGATCGCGGTCACTACGAGTACGTCACGGTTCCGGTCACCGGGATCCGTGGCAGCCTGATGAAGCTCGGCCACCGGCTCAAGGGCGGCAACAAGTGCTGCGACCCGTGCGATCCGTGCGCGAGCTGCTGCTGCGAGTACTGCCCGACCGAGTGCAAGAAGGTGTGGTGCCCGTGCATCGTCTGCGAGCCGAAGTGCGTCACCCGCTGCGTCAAGGAGTGCGTCCAGGTCCCGACGACTTACTGCGTGACCTGCTACCGCTGCGAGACGCGGACCGAGTGCGTGCCGGTCTGCCGGACCCGCTGCGTGCCGGAGTGCGTGAACTACACGTACACCGTCTGCGTGCCGAAGTGCGTGCCCTACACCTACTGCTGCAAGGTTCCGGTCTGCGTGCCCTGCACGGAGACCTACACCGTTTGCCGCCGGGTGCCGGTGTGCGTCCAGAAGCAAGTCTGCTGCGCCTCCCCGTGCAGCAATAGCTGCTACAGCGGTGGCTGCGGCGGCTGCGGCGGCTGCGGCTCCGGCTGCGGCGCGTCGGCCTGCTGCCACTAAGACGACTCCGACGTAAGTCGGCTTTGTCCCTCGGCCCCGCGGCGGCCCGGACGCGGGGGCCCCCGGGGCGGGGAGGGTTTTATTGGCGGC
>CAZNSL010000773.1:1279-3326 GCA_964574975.1 uncultured Alcaligenaceae bacterium
GCCGGCTGCCACTACGCCCACCCCGAGGAATGCCGGCTTTGGCCCGCGGCCCCGGGGCGCCCGCACCTGGGGCGCCGCGGGGCCGAGACGTTTATAATGGCAGCGAACGCTTCCGCGAAGCGTCCCGAGCCGAAAGGGTTCATCGTGCGCCGCATCCCCGTCTTCCTGCTTCTCCTCACCGGTCGCGCGTTCGCCGCCGACGACATTGCGACCCGACCCTACAACCTCCAGGTCGTGGTGCGCTGTGCCCCGCACCGGTTGTTGACCGCCGGCTTCCGCCGACAGCTCGAGGGCGAACTTCGGGACGGCTTACAGGCGGGCTACGGTAGGATCGCCACCGTGACCGTGAAGGATGCCGCCGACGCGCCGGGCACCTGGCTGGAGCCGGAAACGCTCGACGCCCATTCGGCCGTCGGGCCGGCCAAGCGGCACTTCGTCCGCGTCGAGTTCCACGACGGGCGCTACGCCGTGACCGCCCGACAACTCGACAGCGCGACCGGCCTGGCCAGCCCCGTCGTTCGCCGCGCCCACACCTCCGACCGCGGCTACGTCGGCCGGCTGGCCCTGCGGTTCATCGACCAGGACTTCGGCATCACCGCAACGGTGGGCACGCCGGAGGGCGACCGCGTGCGGCTGACGTTCCAGGGTGGCGCGTTGCCCGGCGTCGACTGGGCGCGACTGGTGCCGAAGGGTACGGTGTTCGCGGTGGCCGAACGGATCGACTCGCCGCCACGCGGCCGGGCGCTACCGGCGACGTACCTGCAAGCCGTCGACGCGGCCTCCGGCGGCGGCTGCGATTGCAAGCTCGTCAGTCGCTACCTCAACATGCTCGCCAACCGCGGGCCGCTGCGGGCTATCGCGTTGGGCGCGACGCAGGGGCCGTTGCGGCTGCGGTTCGTCGATGCCGACGGCCTGCCGCACCAGAACCTGCTCGTGAAGGTCAGCCCGGATGGCTTCGCGCCCGGCGATACGATCCGCGACCGCGGAGCGGTGCGCGACGGCAACTTCGTGGCACCGGGGCCGTACGACCGGCTGGCGTTCGTGCGCGTCGAGACGGACGAGAGAGGGATTCCGGTGCCGGTGCCGATCCTCGACGACCGCGTGGTCGAAACGACCGTGACCGTCGCTTCCGGCGGCGAAGCCCGGGCGCAGGTCGAGATGGATGCCCGCAACGTGCGGCAGCGGTTCGTGGACATCCTGAAGCGGCTCGCGGAACAGAACCGCCAGCTCGAAGGGCTGCTCAAGGCGACGCACAACCAGGAAGCGCTGGGCCGAGTGCAGGCCGGGTTGAAAGTCCTCGACGCCGAACTGGTAACGCTATCGACCGAGATGGCCCGCCTGCGAGCCGCGTCGAAGGCGGCGGACGCCAACGCCGGCCCGATCCTCGACGACTGCGCACAGTTTCTGGCGGAGGTGACCAAGCGGCGCGACGCGCTCAATCGCGCCGAAGGCACCTTGCAGAAGGCCGTGGAATCCGAGACGAGTCCCGAAGCGCAGGCGAAGAAGGAAAGCTACCTGGCGCTCTTGGTGCGAGCGGACAAACAGCGCGAGGAGGCCGACATCGAGGGAGCGCTGGCGACCTACGAGGAGGTACTCCGCCTCCACGGCGAGCGGCCGGAAGTGCGCGAGCGGCTGACGAAGTTGCAGGCCGAGTGGAAGGTCAAAGGGCCGGAACACCAGGCGGCCCGCACCTTCACCTACGGCCCGTGGGCGAAGGCGAAAACGCTCGACGAGCTACAGGCGGCGCTGCCGAAGGCGAAGGAGTCGCTCGAGGTGCTGCGCACGGCCGGCGACAAGCTGACCGCGCGGAAGATGTTCCTGGTGGCGACGCAGCAGGCGGTCGACATCGTGGACCGGGCGACGGAGGAGGCGACGCGGACGCCATCGGACGACGCGAAACTGACCGGGAAGAAGGCAGCAAGCGTCAACGAGGACCTGCGGGCGCTCATCAAGGCGCTGGCCGAGTTCTTGAAATGATCGGTTGAGCCGCGCCCCCGACGCGCACAACCCGCGGGGCCCGCCCCCGGCGCACCCCCCCCCACCGGGC
>CAZNSL010000774.1:0-1614 GCA_964574975.1 uncultured Alcaligenaceae bacterium
TACCGTCGCGGCCGGCCGGCCGGCGCTCGTCGAGCTGCTGACCGACCCCGGCATCGACCGGTTCCGCCTGTCGGCCGAGATCCGCGAGGACGGCTACTGGGGCGACGCCTACTTGGGGCTGTACTACGCCCACCAGGTCGTTCGCACGTCCGGGGAGGACGGCCACGTCTTCGGCTGTATGCGCTTCGCCGACCGCGGCCCGCAGGCCCGACACACCGTCGGGGCCGATGGGGTATCGCGCGGCACGGTCGGGTTCGATCAGGTGTGCCTGACCGCGCCGGCGATCGTCGGCGAGGATTGGGTGAGCCACAGCAGCGCGAACCGGCCTTACGCCACGCCGCCCACACACGTGACGGGGCTGGGGCCGTGGCGGACGATCGTCATCGACGTCGACCCGACGGTCGTCCGGGGCACGTTCGACGGGCAACCCGTCGGCGACGTTGTCCAGTCGCGCGTGGCGACGTGGGCGGGCGTCCTCCCGCGTTTGCAACCCAAGCTCCGCGGCCGGCCAGTCGTGTCGTCGCGCGGCGGCGTCGGCATCTACGTTCACGGATGCGAGGCATCGATCCGCAACTGCCGGATCGGCCCGCTGCCGACCCCCTAACCCTGGTGAGGAATTGCGATGAGTTTCCAGATCACGAATCCGACCGACGGCGCGACGATCGTGGCCGGCTCCTCGGTCACGGTGACCGGTACGGGCGTGTCCGACTCAGACATCGCTTCCATTACCTTCGAGCCGGAGAGTACCCCGTCCGAGCCGGGCCAAACGCCGCAGAACCCGACGAAGTTCTTCTCGAAGAAGGTGCAGGCACCCACGCTGCCGGGGAAGTACGTCCTCGTCGTGAAAACCGGGGGCAAGTCCGTCACAGTGACCGTCGAGGTCAAGGTGGTGAGTACGTGAGCCCGAAGCGCCAGCGAGGGAGTGAGCCTTCATCCCTCGCTGGCGCTTCGGGCTCAACGATTCTGCGGCCATGAGCGACTCCTGCGTCGACATGCCGGTTCGCCAGCACCGCGATCGTGTAGCGGCCGTCGGTCAGTGGGCCGGCGTACGGTGCCGGGATCGCGGACGAACGTGGCGACGTATGGCGATGTCGCCGTGGGTTGGGCTTAGGGCGGTGTTTCGTCGGTTACGGCCTTGCGTCCAGTCGAAACGCGAAACGCGGAATTTGGCGGATTTCCCTTGACTCGCGACCTCGAAAACGTCACCCTATACCTCCACGGACTTCCCCACTTTCCGCAGGCTCATGGAGGGGCCACCATGTTCTACCATACCGAGGCGAAACCGCAGAGCTGGCGCGCCGTGGCCGTGTTCAAGGACGATCGCTCCGACTGTCTCCTGTTCCTGGGTCGGTCCTCGACGCAGGTCCGGAACGGCTACGCCGAGGCGTTCCTCGACGTGCTGGAGGAGGACGAGCGCGAGGCCGTCGATACCATCGCGCTCCAGAAGTGGCACGGCGCGGCCGACGCCGGTCGCTGGATGCATCAGACCAACCTGAAGCTGCCCACCCCGAAGCTGGCCCGAGTTGCTGCGTGAGAGCAGGGGACTACCGACAGCGTCATCACCAGTCGAACCCTGTGTGACGCCGGGCGCCGAGTGCGCGCGGCGGGCGCCGC
>CAZNSL010000774.1:1624-3323 GCA_964574975.1 uncultured Alcaligenaceae bacterium
CCGCGAGGCGTGCGCGTTGCCACACCCGCTACGCGCTCGCCACGCAAGCTCGGCTCGCGGCGTCACACAGGGTTCGACTGAGCAACCGTGCCTCGGCGGTTAGCTCGCGGCGGCGACCGCTCGCACGGCTGCCTCGTCCACGACCGCGTTGCCCGCCATCGCCCGCTCCAGCCACGCGGCCATGCGCTGCTCCTTTTCCCGCCGGGCAGTCTCGCCCGCGTCGCGGCAACGGGCGGCCGTCTCGTAGTCGCCGGCGCACACCGCCGACTCCTTCTCCGCGTTCAATCGGCCGATCTCCGCCTCCAGTGCCTTGCAGTCCGGCGGGTCCGCGACCGCCGCTAGCCGCACACCCGCCGCCGCCTCGTCCAGGGCGTCCACGGCTGCGTCCGGCAGGCCGCCCGCGCACAGCTCGACGGCCGTGCGGATCGCGCCGTCGGTCAGCGACACTCGGTAGTGTGCCTCGATTCGGCCGCGTTCGGCCGTGGCCAACGCGATGGCCTCGGCGGCGGTCGCCGGGGCCAACGCGATGACGCGGAAGCCGCCGAACGCCTCGGAGAATGGCTCGACGTGCCGGCGGTAGAGCGCCTCCGTCGTCGCGCCGACGAACGGCACACTTCCGGCCCGGCAGCCCAACAGCAGCCACTCCCATTCGACGGCCTCGGCTCGGAACGGTACGTGCAGGTCGTCGGCGAACAGGGCGGCCCGCACCGACTTGGCCTCGCGGTGCAGATCCACGAGCGCCCGGCCGAGGGCCGTCCGGCTCTCGGCGCGCATCAGCCGCGGCACGTCGAGGACCACCACCCGCGCCAGGCCGAACGCGTCGCCCAGGGGCAACTCGGCCGTGGCGCGCGCGAGGCCAACGGCGGCCCCGCAGCGCAAGAGCCGCGAGTCGGACAGCAGCACGACTGGCCGCGGACGGCGGCAGGCGACCGCACGGACGACGCGACGCATCTCGGCGGCCCGGCCACTCGGTGGGCCGAGGTCGGCGTCGCCCTGGTGGGCGGCGGCCGTCAGGTCGCGGCCGAAGGTCGAAAGGGCCGGCGTGTCGCACTTCGCTTTGGCCTTGGCCGCCGGGCCGGTCGGCTCGCCCGTGCCCACAGGGTGGCCGAGCAGATTCATCACCTCTTCGCGGATGGCGGCGTGCGTGACGTTGAGGTTGGCCAGCACCTGGGCGGCGACGCCCTCGTCCTCGCGGAGCAGGCCGAGCAGGATGTGCTCGGAGCCGACGTAGTTGTGGCCGAGGTGCTTGGCCTCGTCGATCGCGTACTCGACGACCTTCTTGGCCCGCGGCGTCAGCGGCACCGCGACCGGGGCCGCCGGCGTCTCGCCGAAGCTGGGGCCGGTCTGGACGATCTTCTCGACCTCGTGGCGGATCTTGCGCAAGTCGATGTCGAGGTTCTTCAGGACGTTGGCCGCGACGCCGGCTCCCTCGGCGACGACGCCGAGGAGGATGTGTTCGGTACCGACGAATTCGTGATCGAAGCGCCGCGCCTCCTGGCTGGCCAGTTGCATTACCTTGCGGGCACGGTCCGTGAAGCGCTCGTACACGACAGGGCCTCCCCGGCGACTCGTTACCGGGATGGTACCCGCTCGCGGGCCGCTGCGATAGGGGGTGCGGCAATAATTAGCCACAGATAAACGCAGATCGACACAGATAAAGACAGAAGTCAGATCTGACTTCTGTCTTTATCTGTGTCGA
>CAZNSL010000775.1:0-3315 GCA_964574975.1 uncultured Alcaligenaceae bacterium
CCGAGGCGGCGCAGCTTTTCCAGCAGGTTGTTCTCGTCGATGTCGAAAACGGTGCCGTAGGCCGCCTGTCCCCCGGGGATTTGGTGGGCGAGGTCGAATGCCTCGGAGGCTTCGACGAATGAGCGCATCGGAGTCACTGCGAGATCGACCCCGGTGGTGCTGTTCAGGACCTGCGACAGGGCGGCGGCCTCAGCCACGCTCAGCGGGATGCGGCGCAATTCGGCACGCAAGAGCCCGGCCAAGGTGTCGATGAGGCTGGCGGCGGTGGCCGCTGGGGGCTGGGATGTCCAGACGGCAACCTGGTCAACCCAGGAACGGGTCGATTCGGGAAGTGCGACAGCCAGCCGTGGGGTGCGGCCGCGGGGTTCAGTTCTGCTGCGGGCACTGGGCATGGAATGCCCCCTTCTCAGCCCGCGAGGGCCGCGGTCAACGCGGCGATGAGCGCGCGGGCATGGTCGGGCGGGACGTTCACGGTGATCTGCGTGCCGTCGGGGCGCTGGGCGACGAAGCCGAATTCACCGTCTGCCCACTCCCCCACGAACAGTTGGGTGCCGGAGGCGGGTGCGTCGGAGTCCGGCTGGCAGCCTTCGTCCATCTCGGTCGTGAAGAGGACGGCGTCGCCACCGAAGATGTCGACGCCGTCCTCGCGACGGGACTTGCTGCACGATGAGCCAACGGATTCTTGTCGCCGTAGATCGCCGAGCATCGCCTGTGGGGAAAACTCGGTTTCGCAGTCGGGGCACATCTGCCGCTCACCAGCCCCGCCCCCGACGCAGCGTGCGCAGTAACGCGACCTGACGACGGCGCATGCTTTGTCAATCTTCGGTACATCTCGACGCAGCAACACTCGTCTTTCTCCTTCCCGTCGTCACGACGCTAAGCCTGGTGGTCGCCAGCTGGCAACAACTATGCGCCAAGTGGGTGCAGAAAACGCGGGCACGGTACTCACTCTTAGCTGCCGATGTCTCGACTACGACGAGATGTACCGAAGATTGACAACGCAGATTGACCGATCCGGCCGCGGCGCGACTGGCCGTTACGCGCTGACCCAGCTGGTAACTTCATGCAGGACGGGGGGCCTTCAGGGGAATCCCCCGGACCATGGATCTGCGTGTCGCGGTTCACAAGAGGAAGGCTCGCTCAACGATGAAGACGGCAACTGTCCTTCGAGTTGGATTGTTTGCGTTCGGCACTGCGGCTGCGTGCGCCTGGGCTCCGGCCGCGCTCGCCGACGACGCCGCCTCGACAACGCTCGGCGGGCAGGCCGATGTCGGAGGCGGTCAGATGTGGACGGTCACCCAACTGCAGCCCAGCCGCGACTCGATCCCGTTCCAGACAGCGGGCACGCTCTGGGAGGCCACCGCCACCGCGTCGCCGGTCAACGGTGGCGTCCCAGTAGTACCCGGATTCGCCGCCCGCGGCGGTGCCGACGACTACCCGGTGCTGTGGCCGGTACCGACGGCCCTCGGCGTCAATCCCTCGGCGCTACCCGCAGGCGGGACCGCGACCGGCAAGCTCTATTTCGACGTCGTTGGCCCCGCCCCGACCAGCGTTGTGTACAGCTCCAATGGGCACGACACCGCCGTTTGGGTCCAGCCCCCGCCGGCGCCAGCGGTGCAGCCTTCGGCCGGCTCCTCCCCCGCCCCCTATTCGATGGGAGCGGCTTCGGCCGCCACGCCGAAGGTGACCGCCCCCGCCGCCCCCGCTGCTCCTGCAGCAACGGGGAGCAGCGGTACCCCGCTGCCCGCTGCCAGCGGCAGTTCCGGGACTCCACTCCCTGCAGAAAACAGTGCCACCACTCCCCCGCCGGCCGGTAGCTCCGGCACTCCTGCCGCGGGCAGTTCCGGCACACCGGCGTCAGGTAGCTCCGGTACCCCGGCAACCGGTACACAGGCGCCGGCGGCGGCATCGTCGTCGCCGGCGGCCAGCCCCGCCCCCGCCGCCGCCAGCCCGGCCGCAACGCCTAATAGCCCGGCGGCTGCGCCGGCACCGAGCACCGCAGCGGGGAGCGCGGGTACCCCGCTGACCGCCCCGACAACCACGATGGTTCCGGCGGGCTAGGTATTTGGCAGAGCGCTGAACAGAAGCGGAGGAAGGCCGGGCCGCAGGGCCCGGCTTTACTCTCTGGCGGCTCAGCTGTGGGACGACCACCACTTGAACGCCGCCACCTCGCCGCCAGGGGCGGCGTCCACAACCGACAGTAGGAGCCGGGCGTCGTCGGTCCAGGCGATGATGGGTGTTCCATCATCGCGGAGTCCGCAGTAGAGCTGTCCTGCCACTTGATCGGGTGTGGCGTTGTGCCTCCAGGGTCCTGGCGATTGGATGTTGCCAGGGCAGATTTGTTGGCGCGTGGTCGAGGTGATCTCAGTGAACTGAGCTTGCAGGGCCGGTAGGTCGGCCAGCAGCGTGTACCGGGCTGAGCGCGGGCCGCCGGGATCGGTGTTGACTCCACAGGTGACCGCGCCCAGCGCTCCAAACGGCACAGCGACCTCCGGGGTGCAGGCCTTCTCCGGGTAACCGACAGGCAGTAGCCGGAGCACTTGTTCTAACGGGGCCGACGGGGCGACAAAAGTTGACGACGGCGTCGTCTCAGTGGCTGATGGTGAAGGCTGGGCAGGAGCGGAAGTGCTTGTGGCCGCGATGGTTTCGCCGCTGTCGTCCCGGTTGAGCGACCACGCGATGAGGCCGATGAGGCCCGCTGCGGCCAGAACTATTGCCGCGATCAAGCCGAGCCGCGCCGGGTCGCGCCGCGATAGCGGTCCGGCCGCTAGGTCCTCGACCGGCGCGCTGACCCGCGGTTCGCTGATAGCGCTTGGCTTGGCGGCCGCGGGGGAAGACGCCGGACTGTGCGAATCCGCGGCTCCTGATAGCGGCCGCCTTGGTCGTGGCTCCGCGACGGGAGGAGGGGTCGGCTGCGAACGGTCCAGGGCTGGCCGCAGCCGATCGGAGTTGGTGACTGACGGCACCGGCATCGGCGTGTTAAGGGCGGGTGCGATGACTGGGTTCAGATCGTCTTCCAGCTCGTCGGCGAGGGGCGGCAGATCAATCAGCGGCCGGCGCCCTTCGATCGCGGCGGGTGGGGCGGCGGTCGGCACGGTAACTAGTTCTTGATCGCCCTCACGCTCGTCGGCCAACGGGGGCAGATCAATCAAGGGTCGCCGCGGCGGCTGGCGCGATGAAGTCACTGTCTGGGGCGGCGGCGCTTCGGCAAGCTCATCGAAGTCGAGATCCCGGTTGCCGATGACTGTAGCCACCGCTGGCGCAGCGGCCGTGTCGTCGATGTCGTCGATGAACCCGATGGCCGTGAAGAAGAGC
>CAZNSL010000776.1:0-3315 GCA_964574975.1 uncultured Alcaligenaceae bacterium
GGTAGTCGGCCGTGCCGAGAGTCGATTCGTCGTACTTCTTGGTGAGGATGTCCTCCGTGTCGCGGAAGAAGCGGGCCAGCCCCATGTCGAGGATTTTGATGACGCCCTGACGGTCCACCAGGATGTTGCCCGGCTTGACGTCGCGGTGGATCAAGCCGGCGACCGTGTGAGCATACTGCAAGCCAACTGCCGACCAGTAGACGTAGTGGCAGGCCCGGACCCAGTCGAGCGGGCCGATCTTCTTGACCAACTCCTGGAAGCTGGCCCCGTCGATGTATTCCATGACCAGGAAGTGCAGCTTGTCGTCCCGGTCGATGTCGTGGGCGCGGACGAGGTTTGGGTGGTCCAACACGGCCCCGGCGCGGGCTTCGCGGTAGAACCGCTGTAGGGCCGCGGGGTCGGTGGACTTGGCTGCTGGTAGTACCTTGACCGCGACGCGGCGGCCCATCTGAATGTGTTCGCAGAGGAACACCTGCCCCATGCCGCCGGAGCCGAGTCGTTCCAGGACCTTGTACTTGCCGATGGTGAAGCGCTTGTACTTGCCGAGGAGGAACTGCTCGGCCTGGAAGTACGTCAGGATGCCGTCGCGGACCATCAGGCCGGCGAGTTTCTGCGGCTCGGTCGGCACCGACCCGCGTTCGCGCAGGGATTGCAGGTACGGCTCGAGTCGACAGGCGTCGAGTACGCCGCTCCTCTGGATGAGGTCGATCAACTCAGCGTTAGAAGTCGGTGCAGGCATCGGCCAGTCTTCCCGGCGGCGGGGGGGGCGCGGCCCGTCGGGCAGGCGTGGGTTCCGGCAAGTCTAGGTCACGAAACGCCCCGCGACAATTCGCCACCGCGGCAACTACGGCGTGTTTTCGGTCGGCCCGGCCAGCCGGACGAGGTCCGCCGCCGACTTGATTTGGATCTGGTAGTCGGACTTGTGGCGCGTCACCACACCGGTGACGTGGACGGCCTGCCCTTTGAAGCGGGCTTCCAACTCGGCCTTGTTCTGAACGTTGAGGGCCGGCAGTAACTTCTCGCCGACCACGATGGTGAAGTGCGTGGGGTCGCGGGGGTCCCCCGAATCGAGGAAGTACAACCCGGATGCATGCCCGACGTTATCGACGACCATCTTCACCGTGCATCGCTGGTTCTCGCGCTGTTGGGCCTCGGCTGGCGTTAACACCGGCGGGGCATCGCTCAGCGACGACGGGTGTTCCAATCCGTCCGGCGTCGGGGCCGGCGAGGCCTCGGCGACGGTCGGCGGAAGCGGTTTGCTTCGGGTCCAATTGAGCCAGATGAGGGCAACCGACAGGCCGACGATAGCCGTCGCACCGGCGGCAGTTACCAGCGGTAGCACCGACGAGCGGTGCGATACTGGACGGTCGGCCGGCACGGGCGCAGGTCGCGGCAGTGGGGCCGTCTCCGAGATGTTGGACACCGCCGGCGTGTCGCCGAGGTCCGGTAGGCGCGGTGTCGCTCGCGGCGGGACCGTTCGCCGCACGGGCCGACCCGGCGACGCTGGACCGGCGGCCGCTCTGGCCCCCCGGTTGCGCCGCGGCATTTCGTCCTCTGGCGGCGGCGAGATCGGCTGGTCGGTCCATGGGTGGAGGGCGTCGGCGACATCGTGCATCGTCTGGTAGCGGTCGCCGGGAGCCTTGGCCATCATGCCGTCGAGGACGGCCAGCATCTCCGGTGGTACGTCCGAGCGGAGTTCGGAGATCGGTTTGGGGTTGCGCGCCTGGTGCCAGAGCATCTTCTGGCTGATGGTCCCCTCCTCGAACGGGGCCTTGCCGGCGAGCAGGAAGTAGAAGGTGGCCCCCAGGCTGTAGATGTCGGCCCGAGGGTCGATCGGCCCCGGTATCCCCTGCTCGGGGGCAAGGTAGTCGGCCGTGCCGAGGATGCTGCCCTCGTCGTACTTGGCCGTCACATTGTCGTCGTGCGATGAAGCGTTGAAGTAACGGGCCAGGCCGAGATCGAGGACCTTGACCGTGCCGGCCCGGTCGAGCAGGATGTTGCCGGGCTGGATGTCGCGGTGGATCAGCCCGGCCACGTGAGCGTGGTCCAGGCCGACCGCCGCCTGGGCGACGTAATGGGCCGCCCGCACCGGGTCCATCGGCCCGTGACTGGCGACGATCTCCTGGAGGCTGGCACCGTCGACGTACTCCAGCACGAGGAAGTGCAGTCCATCGTCCTTGTCGATGTCGTGGGCGCGGATAATGTTCGGGTGGTCGAGTTGGCCGACGGCCCGAGCTTCGCGGAGGAAGCGTTCGAGCGTCGCCGGGCCCTGGCTCTCAAGCTTGTTGACCGGCAGCACCTTGAGGGCGACGAGCCGGTGCATGACGGCGTGTTCGCAGAGGTAGACGGCCCCCATACCGCCCGAGCCGATCAACTCCAGCAACTTGTACTTGCCGGCGATGACCAGCCGGCGGAACTTGCCGACCAGTAGATTCTTCGCCTGGAACTCGGTGAGCAACCCGCCGCGGATCAGTCGGCGGGCGAGAGCAGCCGGGACGGCTGGAAGGGTGGGGTCCGCCGCGAGTGCGTCGAGGCGCGCGTCGTCGAGTACGCCGCTCTTGCGGACCAGATCGAGGAACTCGGCCGTGGAAGTCGGTGCGGCCATGGACACCCCGAGAGAGGGGAATCGCCGTCAACCGCCCAGCCGGCACGCCCGGCCAGGACATCCGTCCCGCGTCCTTGAGTGTGATGACTGTCGGGGTCGAACGCAAGCCCCCGGCTGCAAAAATTCTCGAATCCGAAATCTCGACTCATGCCAACGCGGCGGCCAGGTCGTCGCGCAGGTCGTCCACGTCCTCGATACCGACACTCAGGCGCACCAGTCCGTCGTCCACGCCGCGGGCGAGCCGGGTCTC
The DNA here is from genome assembly GCA_964574975.1 of uncultured Alcaligenaceae bacterium. Taxonomy (GTDB): domain Bacteria; phylum Planctomycetota; class Planctomycetia; order Gemmatales; family Gemmataceae; genus JAXMAS01. Next base: position 2,856 of record CAZNSL010000776.1, read on the forward strand.
CACCGGGATGCTCGCGTGCGTCATCGTCGCCGGATGGCACACCAGCGACTCGACGCCGCCGAGGCTCTCGGCCAGGGCGAATAGCGTCGTCCGAGTCATGAACCGGCGCGCCGCCGGCGGGCCGCCCTTGAGCCGAACGCTCACCATGCCGCCGAAATCGCGCATCTGCCGCTTGGCGACCGCATGGCCGGGGTGCGACTCGTGGCCGGGGTAGTAGACGCGCTCGACGTTCGGGTGCGCAACCAGCCAGTCGGCAAGGATCGCAGCATTGGCGCAGTGCCGCTCCATGCGGACGGCGAGCGTCTTGAGGCCGCGCAGGGTCAGGTAGGCGTCGAACGGCCCCGGCACGCCTCCGGCGGCTTTCTGGTAGAACTTGATCGGTTCCAGGAGGTCTTTCGTGCCGATGACCTACCCACCGACCACGTCGGAGTGCCCGCCGAGGTACTTCGTGGTGCTGTGG
>CAZNSL010000777.1:0-3306 GCA_964574975.1 uncultured Alcaligenaceae bacterium
GTGCGACTGCCCGGCCCACGCCGTCGCGGCGAAACTGCGGCAGAACGCCGTGCCGCCGGCCGCGGATAAGCCGACCGCCCCGTTCTGGGGCAGCCGCATCGTTACGGACGTCGACGTGCGCGAGGTGTTCGCCTTCCTGAACGAGCGGACGCTCATCAGCACGCAGTGGCAGTTCAAGAAGAACAACGTCCCGGTTGCCGAGTACGAACGGCAGATGCGCGAAGTGGCACTGCCGGCCCTCGAACGGCTCAAGGCCGTGTGCGTCGCGGAGAACATCCTGCGACCGGCGGCGTGCTACGGCTTCTTCCCGGCCGCCTCCGTCGGCGACGACCTGGTGATCTTTGCCGACGACGGCACGACGGAGCGGCTGCGTTTCCGCTTTCCGCGGCAGGACCACGGCGAGTACCTGTGCCTGAGCGACTACGTCGCCCCGGCCGACGGCGGCGCGACCGACGTGGTGGCGTTCGTGGCCGTCACCGTCGGCCGCGAGGTCACGAAAGTGGCCCACGAGTGGTATCAAGCCGGCCGCTACCAGGACTACCTGTACCTGCACGGCCTGGGCGTCGAGTCGGCCGAGGCGCTCGCGGAGCTGTTCCACAAGCGGCTACGGGCCGAATGGGGCATCGGCGACGACGACTCGCCGCAGGTACAGAAGCTATTTAAGAAGCACTACCGCGGCTGCCGCTATTCGTTCGGCTACCCGGCCTGTCCGTCGCTGGAGGACCAGGCGAAGTTGTTCGAGTTGTTGGAGCCGCAGCGGATCGGGCTGAGCCTGAGCGAGCAGTTCCAGTTGGAGCCGGAGCAGTCGACGACGGCCCTGGTGCTGCACCATCCGGCGGCGCGGTCCTTCAACGTGTGTCGGTAACGTCGAGCGTTTGGTACGACCGGTTAGAAACTCCGGCGAGCCGGGAGCGTTAGCGACCGGAGTGCGGGTGCTACAACGTTTCTCCGGTCGCTAACGCTCCCGGCTCGCCGGAATTGCTATCGGGTAGCGAATGGCGTGAACACTCGGCGGTTGACAACCTCCACAATCTAGTTCTCCGGCCTCCCGTCCGACCCTCTGCCCGTTTCGTGCCCCATTTTTACTAAAGTCTCATTGACGCTTAAAGCTCCCAGATTTACCATTTTACCAGTCTGCTTCCGCGACCCGTTGTGAGAACTCGTCTCCGGGCCGACGGCGAGCGAACCCCTTTCCGGAACCGGGAGACTACGGATGTACAGCGCGGTGTTGTTGGCGGCGATGACGGCGGCGACGGCCGACTCGCCGGCTTGGGGCAGCAAGGCTTACGGCTGCTACGGTGGGTTGTACCTGCACTGCTACGGTGGCGGCTGCGGCGGCTGCTACGGAAACTGCTGGGGAGCCTACGCAGCCTGGGGCTGCGGCGGCGGCTGCTACGGCGGCTGCTACGGTAGCGGCTACGGTTATGGCGGTTGCTACGGCGGCTGCTACGGAGGCGGCTACTCGTGGGGTTGCTACGGCGGCTACGGTCACGGCCACTTCGGACACGGCAACTGCTACGGTGGCTGCTACGGTTGCATGGGCTGCTACGGCAGCTACGACGTGGGTTGCTACGGCGGTTATGGCGGCGGTTGGGCCGCTCCGTCCTACCCGGCCGGGCCGAGCTACCCGGCCAACCCGATGGGCGCCCCGGTCGTCCCGGGCGCGGCGACGCCGGCCCCGATGGGCACGACGCCGCCCGCTGGCACCACCCCGCCGCCCGCTGGCACGACGCCGCCCGCCGGCACCACCCCGGCCCCGATGGGCACGACGCCTCCGGCTGGCACGACACCTCCGGCTGGCACCACCCCGCCCGCCGGTGGCACTCCGGTCACGCCGGGTGCGGCCAAGCTGCTGATCGAAGTCCCGGCCGACGCCAAGCTGTTCGTGGACGACCAGCCCGTCCGTGCCACGGCCGGCCGCAACGTCTTCTCGACCCCGGCGCTCGAGGCCGGCCAGGCGTACTACTACATGGTGCGCGTCGAGACCGTCCGCGACGGCAAGCCGGTCAGCGACAGCCGCCGCGTCGTCGTCCGCGCCGGTGAGACGGTGAACGAGAGCTTCGAGACGGCCGTCGCCTCGAAGTAAGTCACTCTGCGACTCGCGCGAAGCCCACCCGAGGATGCGGGTGGGCTTCGTCATTTCGGCAGCGCGATCGCGCGCGTCGGGCAGACCGCGGCACAGGCGGCGCAGCTCACGCAATCGGCCGGCCGCGGTAGCCATACCAGCGGGCCTGCCATCGCCAGGCAATCGGTCGGACACGCAGGCACGCAGTCGCCGCAGCCGGTGCAGCGCGTCGGGTCGAGGACGGGTAAGTCGTTCACGCCCCACCTCGCCGCATCAGGCCGGCGACCACCTCCGGCAACAGGTCGCGCGACAGCGGTGGGAACAGGGCGTAATCGACACCCACGTCCCAAGCCAACCCGGCGAGGACGGCCGCGTCGTCCACATCGCCGACGGCCACGGTCGCCACCTCCGGCAGTTGCCAGGCGACGCGGCCCAGCAAGCTCAACTCGCGTTCCGGCGTCGTGCCGAGGCGAACGACGAGGACGGTCGGCCCACCGGAGTGCAGGTGGCGCGTCAACGCGTCGGCCTGCTTCGGTTCGCGCAGCGCCCAGCGTCGGGCCTCGGCGAGCGGCCGCAGCAAGGCCGCCAGTTGGCCATCGCGCTCGGAGACGACGATCTGCGGGTGGCGCATAGGTCAAGAGGAATTAGCCACAGATGAACGCAGATAAACACAGATAAACACAGCTAGATACAAAAGTGTAATTGCATCTATCTGTGTTTATCTGCGTTCATCTGTGGCTAATTCGGTATTAGGTCCTTCACTGCGTCGCGCTCTTCGAGCAGTTCCTTCAGCGTCGCGTCGAACTTCGCCTTGCCGTACCCGTCCAGCGACAGGCCCTCGACCACCGAGTAGCCGCCCTGGCCGTCCGTCTTGCACGGGTAGCCGAACACCAGGCCGGCCGGCACGCCGTACTCGCCCTTCGACACCGTCGCCATGCTCACCCAGTCGTCGGCCGGCGTCGCTTTGAGCAGGCTCTTAACGTGGTCGATCGCGCCGTTGGTGGCCGAGAACGCCGACGAGAGGCCGCGAGCCTTGATGATCGCGGCTCCGCGGTTCTGGCACTGCGGCACGAACGCATTCTCCAGCCAGTCGCGGTCGGCGATCACCTCCGTCGTCGGGTCGCCGCTGATCCTCGCGTTCGTGAAATCGGGGTACTGCGTGCTGGAGTGGTTGCCCCAGATCGTGACCCGCGTGACGGCCTCGTTCTGCACGCCGGCCTTCTTCGCCAGTGCGGCCACCG
>CAZNSL010000778.1:0-2266 GCA_964574975.1 uncultured Alcaligenaceae bacterium
CAACTCAACCTTGTCGCCCGCGGCGGCCGGCGGCGGGGCATCCTTGGCTTTGGCGTCCGTCTTGTCCTTCGCGTCCGACTTGTCCTTCGCGTCCTGAGCGTTGGACGAGGCCGACAGACCGATCGCGGTCACAAGGGCGGCGCAGAGCCAGTAGCGGAAACGCGGCACGATCAACTCCTCCAGGTGCGACAGACGCGCAATTCGCGGATTCAGCCGTTGTACCGGCACGGCCGGTAGAAACAAGGGTCAGCCGCTCTCTGCGACCTCCACGGTCGCACCAACGCCAACCCCCAACAGTGCGGCCGCCGAGCCGTTCACAACGGCGAACTCCAACCGGCCGCTACTACCTGTAAGCGCCACAAGGCTCCCGGGTTCGGCGTCGCCATAGGTTTTCACAAACCGACTCGTAGCTCGGCCGGCAATCGCGGCGGTATGTCGAGCTACGGATCGTCGTAGCCGGACGTTAGTAATCAAGTTGCCGAATGCGTCAACGCGGACGACCTGCCCTCGGATGACATCACCGACGCGCTCCGGTTTCGGCAAATCGAGCGTGACGAACCGTTCCCGTTCCAGGTTGAGGGCCGGACCGAGGGCCGCGGGATCGAGACCGAGACTCAGGTGCCCGGCGACCGGTGCCAGAATATCGCGGCCGTGGAACGTCGCGCTAACGTCCCGCCGCCAGTAGCGCGATTCGGTCAGGCGGCGAATCACGCTGACTCCAGGTAAGCTGATCGTCGTCCAACAGCCGTTGTCGGGTGCCAGAATGAGTTGGTCGGCCCATTCGACGCACAACAACGCCCGCGCCGTGCCGACGCCTGGATCGACCACGACGACGTGAATCGTCCCGGCCGGGAAAACTGGTACCACGTCTTCGAGGAATAGCGCTGCCGCCATAACATCCTGTGGCGGAATGATATGCGTCAGGTCGATGATTCGAGCCGTCGGATTGACCGAATACAACACTCCCTTCATCGCGGCGACGTAACTTGAATCAGGGCCGAAATCGGTCGTTAGTGTCACCAAGCGGTCGCGCGGTGTCGGCCGAGCTGTGGGGTATTCCGGCACAGTGGCATCATAACAGACATCCGACGAAACAGCCGTGCTGCTTGCACGGCACGCTTTGGCTCGGCCTCAATTCGTGACCTATATTCCTCGTGAGTCAATCCAGGGACACCTGCCGGAGCCGGTTGGATGGCCGCCGCACCACCGTCGTCGGGCGTCATACCCATACCGTTGGACCACAACCCCACCCAGCGGCTCCACCTGCTTTTCATCCTCGCCCTCGTCGGCGTCGCGTGTTCGACGTTCATTGGCCAGGTCATCATCCAACGCGACATCGCAAACCAGGAGTACGACGCCCGACTCGTTAATATTACCGGCCGTCAGCGCTCGACCAGTCAGTCGATCGCCAAGCTGGCGCTCGCCATTCAATCGGCGAACCCGGACGACCGGCCCGACTTAGCCCGCGAACTCGAGCAACTGCTGGGCGACTGGAAGCGGGTCCACGAAGGTCTTCAACGGAGTAGCAACGAACTCCTACTCCCTGGGATTCGCGCGGAGGACTTTGCGGCGCGTTTCGTGGAGATCGACGGGCCGTTCCGTGCCATGCACGAGTCGGCCTCGACCATTGCTCGCAAGACTCTGGAGCGGGCGGATGTCCCACGTCCCGTTCTCAAGGAGTCGCTCGACAAGCTCCTAGCCAACGAATCGAGGTTCTATCGCGGGATGGAAGGTGTCGTCGACACGGTGGAGCAGGCGTCGCGCACGCGAGTCCACGGCCTACGCCGCATCGGCTGGGTCATTACCGGTGTCACCCTCGCGATCCTGGTCATCGAGGGGCTGCTCGTTTTCCGGCCGGCGATGAACCTCCTGCGTCAGCAGTTCCACCGACAGCAGCAACTCATCGCCTACACGCTGGCCGCCCAGGGCCGCACCGAACAGGTGTCGTTGCAACTGGCCCAAAGCGAGGGACGCACCCGGGCGATCCTCGACTACGCCGCGGACGGCATCGTTTCATTCGACGAGTCCGGCACGCTTCAGTCGTTCAACCGTGCTGCCTCGCGCCTGTTCGGCTACCATCCGGAAGACGTTGTCGGCAAGAACATCAGTCTCTTAATCCCGCAACCGGCCGGCATGGGCGTCGACGAATACCGCACGCGCTACCTCCACATGGGTCCGAACTCGCCGTGGGGGGGCGGGCGGGGCGGCGGGGGGCCCCCCCCACGCGGGGCGGCGGTGGGGGGCCACCACACGCACGGAGGAGGCG
>CAZNSL010000778.1:2276-3304 GCA_964574975.1 uncultured Alcaligenaceae bacterium
ACTCAACCCGCTCGCGACACCCCCACTGGGTCCCTCTCTGCATGGTCGGGGCGGGCGGCGAAGTCGCGGGCCGCCGCAAGAGCGGCTCGACGTTTCCGCTCTACCTCTCGATCGGCGAAGTCTACGGCGGTAGCCGGCGCTCGTTTACGGCGAACCTCAGCGATCTCACCGAACGCAAGCGTTCGGAGGAGCAACTCCGGCAGACGACCAGCGAACTCCGCGCGATCTTCCAGGCGTTCCCCGACAGCTACTTCCGCATCGACGGGCAAGGAACCGTGCTCGACTACAACAGCGGTCGCTCGTCGCTATTGTTGCAGCGAACTCCCGGCCGGAAGACACTCGACGACGCCTTTCCGGCCGAGGTCGCACAACAGTTCCGCGATGCCATCCACTGGGTCCGCGAGACCAACTCGCCGTCGAGCGTCGAGTACCGCGCGGCTGTCCACGGTGAACCGCATTTCTTCGAAGGGCGTCTCGTGCCGCTCCACGGCCGGCAGGTGTTGCTAATCGTTCGCGACATCACAACTCGCAAGCACGCCGAGGCGCAACTCCAGGAGAGCGAGCGCCGCTTCCGCACGATGGCCGACGAGGCCCCGGTCATGATCTGGATGACCGACGCCAACTGCCGCACCGAGTACCTGAACCGTCCGCGACTGGAGTTCTCGGGCAAGTCGCTGGCCATGGAACGCGCCGATGGCTGGGCTGATCTGTTCTCGCCGGACGAGCGCGTCGGGTTGCTGAGCGCCATCCGAGCGGAGGCGGACGCGCGGCGGCGCTACACTCGCGAGGTACGGATGCGCCGTCACGATGGCGTATACCGCTGGCTACTCGTTCACGGCGTCCCGCGCTTCGCCGCGACCGGCGAGTTTGCCGGTTACATCGGCATCAATGTGGACATCACGGCTATCAAAGAGGCCCACGGACAATTGCAGCGAGCCAAAGAAGCGGCCGAGGCCGCCAACCGCGCTAAAAGCGAGTGGCTGGCCAACCTGAGCCCCGAGAGTCGCACGCCGATGAACGGCATCCTC
>CAZNSL010000779.1:0-3294 GCA_964574975.1 uncultured Alcaligenaceae bacterium
GCGCGGGGCGCGTCCGCCCCGGGCTTTTACTCTCCCTCGGGGCGCTGCCGCCCCCGGCTCGCCCCGTCACTTCGCCGCCGCCAGGCCCACGAAGTACGTCAACGCCGTGAACAGCGCCACGGCCGCCAACGCCAGGAACAGCACGTAGCTGCGCAAGTACCCCGTCTGCACCGCGCGCAGCTTCTCTCCGGACCAGTAGATCGAATCGCCGATGACGTTCACCACGCCATCGACCACGCCGTTGTCGAAGCGGCCGCCGCCGCGCGCCAGGCGCACCGTCGCCGCCGCAGTGCCGTCGATGAAGCCGTCGATGGCATTCGCGTCGAACTTGCGGAACCAGTGCGCCACGACCAGGGCCGGCCGCACCGCCAGCACGCTGTATAGCTCGTCGAAGTACCACTTGTTGACGAGCAACCGATAGACGCCAGGGAACTGTTCCACTGCCTCGGCCGGGTCGAACGACCGGCGATAGTAGATCAGGTACGCGAACAAGACACCGAGAATCGCCGCTGCCAGCGCCGCGGCCCCGGCAACGGGATGAACCCAGGAGTACTCGACGTGGTCGTGCAGCCGGGTGACGACAGGCGCGAAGTCGGCCGCGACCGATGGGTGTTCCGCTGCGGCCAGTGTTGCCTTCAGCGCGCTGGCCTCGGCGTCGATCACCGGCCAACCCCAGGCGACGAACACGCTGAACCCGGCCAGGAGAATGAGCGGCACCGTCATAAGCCGCGGCGATTCGTGAGCGTGGTCGCTCACGTGTTGGTCCTTCGGCTCGCCGGTGAAGGTCATGAACCACATGCGGAACATGTAGAAGCTGGTAATGCCGGCCGTCACCAGCGGGACGACGAGCAACAGCAAGTGCATCGGGTTCGCGTGGGCGTAGGCGAAGCCGTGGGCGATGATCGCGTCTTTCGAGTACCAACCGCTAAACAGCGGCGTCCCCGCGATGGCCAGGCAGCCCACGAGCATCGTCAGCGCCGTTGTCGGCATCTTGCGGAACAGGCCGCCCATTTTGCGCATGTCCTGCTCGTGGTGACAGCCGTGGATGACGCTGCCGGAGCAGAGGAACAGAAGCGCCTTGAAGAAGGCGTGCGTGAGTAGGTGGAGTAAGCCCGCCGCCCACGCGCCCATGCCGAGGGCGAGGATCATGTAGCCGAGTTGGCTGATGGTCGAGTACGCCAGCACTTTCTTGATGTCGAAGGCGACGACGGCGATGGTCGCGGCGATACAGAGCGTGATCATGCCCGTGTACGCTATGGTGAGCTGCGCTTCCGGCGCGAACAGCGGAAAACACCGGCCGACGAGGTAGACGCCAGCGGCGACCATCGTCGCCGAGTGGACGAGCGCTGACACGGGGGTCGGCCCTTCCATCGCGTCGGGGAGCCAGACCTGGAGCGGGAACTGCGCCGACTTGCCGACGCAGCCGAGGAACACGCCCAACCCGGCGACGATGAGTAGCCAGTACGGCATCGAGCGGTACTTGGCCGCCCGTTCGCCTTGCAGCGCCGGGTCCACGGTGACGGTCGCATCGACATCGGCGACCGGGTGCCAGTGGCCCGGCGGCTTGGCCGGGAACAGCAGCACCTCGCCGCCGCCGGCGGCCGTGATCAGTTTGCCGGGCTTGCCCGCGTCGAAGTTGCCGCGGACGATGCCGCCGGCGAGCGGCCCGGCCGACTCGCCGTGCGAGTCGGTCCTCGGGGCGCGGACCTGCTGGAAGATCTCCTGAAAGTTGAACGTGCCGATGGAACTCCACAAGATCATCAGCCCGATGAGGAAGCCGGCGTCGCCCACCCGATTGACGATGAACGCCTTGTTGCCGGCGTCCGTCGCCGTTTGGCGTTCGGTGTAGAAGCCGATCAGGAAGAAGGAACACGCCCCGACCAACTCCCACGACACGAACACCTGGAAGAGATTGTCGGCCAGGATCAGGTTGAGCATCGAGAAGCAGAACAGGCTGAAGTACATGAAGAAGCGGTTGTACCGCCCGCGCCGCGTCACGTGTGCCTGATGGTCCTCCACCGTCTCGTGCGTCTCCTCCTCCATGTAGCCGAGCGCGAATATGTGGATGAGCGTGGCCACGAACGTGACCATGGCGAACATGACCGCGGCCAGATGGTCGATGCGATAGCCGAGGCGAAACTCGGTCGCCGGGCGATTGGAATCGCCGCTCAGCTTGGCGAAGACGACGCTGCCCGTCCACGACTGGTCGGGCTTGGGCGCGACGTTCTTGTCGTGATCCGTTTCGGGCTTCTTCTCGTCGTGGGCGTGGACGGCTCCGTGGTCGCTGCCGTGGGCGTGCGTTTCGACGGGGAATTCATTCAGGAACCGCACCAGGCCGATGACGCAGAGGACGCAGGACGTGCCGATGGCGGCCGTGGCCACATACGCCCCGGCCCGGCCGGGGCTATCGCCGCCGAGTATCCAGTAGAGCGACGCGCCCCAGGAGTCCTTGTAGGTGCGGCCGAGATTCTTGAGGCCGCCAGCGACCAGGAGGGCCACGAACGACGCCAACGGGATCAGCGTGGCGAGGACGTACGTCTGGCCGGGGTGGTCGGCGAAGTCGAACATGCCCTAGCCCCGGAGTTCCTCGGCCGTGTCGATGTCCACGGTCGAGTGGTTGTTGTAAAAGTTCAAGACGATTGCCAGTGCGATGGCGGCCTCGGCGGCGGCCATGACGATCACGAACAGGGCGAAGACCTGCCCTTCCAGGCGGAACGTCGGATTGTAGCGGGCGAACGCGACGAAGTTGACGTTCGCCCCGTTCAACACCAGTTCGACGCCCATCAGCACACCGATGGCGTTGCGCTTGACCGCCATGCAGACGATGCCGCAGACGAACAGCAGTGCCCCAAGCAACAGGTAGTGCGCGAGACCGATCACGCGGCGGCCCTCCGGCGCTTGGCGCGGGCCAGGTAGGCCGCGCCGATCAGCACGACCAACAGGTGGACCGACACCACCTCGAACGGTAACAGGTACGCCACCGGCACGCGCGGCGGGGCCACCTTGCCCGCGGGGTAGCCGGTCAAGTCGGCCGGCGGCATCGCATCGGTGATGCCGAGGAAGGACTGGCCGAGTTGCACCGTGCTAGTCGACGTGGCGGCGTCGATCGGCTCCGGCGGCGTCTGCGGCCAGACGGCGAACGACGCGGTGGATGCGAGCAACCCGAAGAAGACGACGCCGACGACGGTGGCGACGGCCCACTCGCCCGGCCCGGCCTTGAGGTTCACGAACGGCCCCTGAGCGGTCAGCATGACGCCGAAGACGACCAGGACCAGGGTGCCGCCGACGTACACA
>CAZNSL010000780.1:0-3290 GCA_964574975.1 uncultured Alcaligenaceae bacterium
GCTCCAGCGAGTCTTGTAGGGTGGGACGAGCTTGGCGAGTCCCACCCTACTTTTACGCCGGTTGCTGCGTTTCTAGCTGTCCGCTGCGCTCTAGCTTCTTGTACAGCCACAGCGAATACGGCACCGGCCACAGGAGCACCACCAGCATCGCCGGCAACAACGCCACGGCCCACGCGCCCGGCAACAGCAGCGACAGCACGAAGCCGATCAGCCCGGCCGCGACCCACAGCCACGCGGCCAGCCGGTGCGTCCGCTCCCAGACCTTTTCGCTGGCCAAGGTCCACGGCGTCCGCACGCCCATCCAGAAGTTCTTGCGGACCTTGCCCATCACGTTGCCGATCAGGGCGAAGAACAGGAACATACCGCCGAATAGCCAGCGTGGCGACAACCCGCCGCCGTCGAGCATCCCGTGCAGGACGACGACGTGCAAGTAGCCGAGCAGGCCCACGGCTAGCATCATGCCGTAGTCGAAGGTGGCGCGGAACTCGTCCACCTTGAACTGCACCGGCGAGAGCCACGGCAGCACGAAGATCAACGCCACCATCAGCGCCATCGCCGCCGGCAGGCCGTAGAGGTACCAGCCGCTGTTGGCGCGCATCTCCTCGCGGCTGACGAACCGATCGGGCTCCATGCGGATGTTCCAGTGAACCGGCACCCGTTCCGGCAATACGGCCAGCGCTCGCGGCCCATACCACGCCGAGTAGGCGAAGGCCGCCACGGTCAGGGCGATCGAAGCGTACACCCAGCGCGTCATGGTCCGTCGTCTCCCCCACCCGTTGGTGCGGGCGGGCTTTGTGGGAACAGATTCCACACCGACGCCAGCAGGTCCTGCACCACGGTGGTGTTCAGACTGTAGTAGATCTGCTGACCGGCCCGGCGAGCCGCGATCAGGTCGGCGCTCTTGAGCACGGCAAAGTGGTGCGACATCGACGGCTTGGAGATGCCGAAGTGGTCGGCCAACTCGCCGGCGCTCAGCTCACCGGCCCGCAACAGGCGCAGGATTTCGCGCCGCGTCGGGTCGGCCAGGGCCTTGAACGCCTCATTCATCGGGGCCTCCATGTTAGATGATTCGTCAGTTGTCTAAATATATTGTACCTTTTTCCCCGACCCCCCTCGGTTCGCGACGCTTCGTAGAAGCGCCCTGTCGCGAGACCGCTTCTGCTAAGCGTCGCGAACCGGAGGCGTTCCGCTGAACTGCACTGGCACGAACGCCCGAAATTGCGTACTGGTATGCCACCCAACGCTCCGTCGAGGGACCGCATGAGCGTCAGCGTCCACCCCACTGCCGTGATCGATTCCGCCGCCATCCTCTCCGACGACGTGACGGTCGGCCCCTATGCCGTCCTCGAAGGTCCGGTGGCGCTGGGGCCGGGGAGCGTCGTCCACGCCCACGCCCACCTCGTCGGCCCGCTGACTCTGGGGGCACGGAACACGGTCGGCACCAACGCCGTCATCGGCTCGCGGGCGCAGCACTTGCGCTACGACGGCCCCGGCACCGGCGTCGTCGTCGGCGACGACAACACTTTCCGCGAGCACGTCACCGTTCATGCCGGTACGGTCGAGAGCGGCACGCGGATCGGCGACGGCAACTACCTGATGGCGTCCAGCCACGTCGCACACGATTGCCACGTCGGCAATCGCTGCATCTTCGCCAACGGGGCGCTCCTCGGCGGGCACGTGACGGTGCACGACAGCGTCTTCCTGTCGGGCAACTGCGCGGTGCACCAGTTCACAGTGATCGGCCGGCTGGCGATGATGTCGGGCGGGGCAACGACCTCGAAGGACATTCCGCCGTTCTTCGTGCAGGAAGGCCGTAACCGCGTGGTCGGCGTGAACGTCGTCGGCATGCGCCGCGCCGGGCTGCCGTCGAAGGAGATCGACGCGGTGCGCGAGGCGTACCGCATCCTGTACATGCAGCGCAAGGTGCTACCGGCCGCGGTCGAGCAGATCGAGCGGATGCTGGGGCACGTCGATTCGGTGGCCGAGTTGATCGCGTTCGTGCGGGCCTCGAAGCGCGGCATCACATTCACCAGCGGCTACCGCGAAGTGGCGTAACGTCGGGCCGACCGTCGCGTTCTTGCAGGCCCAAGCGCCGCCGTACAACTTCATAGTCGACCAAGCTCACCGGCCCGGCCCGCAGCAGCGAGCGACACGTCGCGGGAAACCGACATAGAGTCCCGGTCGGGTGTAACGGATTGTTCGGTCCGACATACTTTTGCGTGCAAGAAGACCGCGGGGGCGTTTGCCAAAGCGTTGGAGGGGCGTACGCGCTCGGCGAAGTCCCTGGGTGGGACTTCGCCGGGCGCTGACGGGTGAGCGGTCGCTGCGTGGGATCTCTCCCGGTTGGGTCAGTAGGTGCCGATCAAATCGCCGCCGCTGCGTGTGCCCAGCGCCCGCCACGTGGCGAGATTGATGCTGTTGGTGAAGAAATGGACCGAGCCATCCATCAACAGGGCATTGACGCCCCCCGAATGGTAACTGCGCGAGGTAATCGCGGCGTAGGTGGGCGTCGCGCCTTTCTCCTCGCGCATGGAGACCCAATCGGTATCGTAGATGACGCCGTCGGCGGTATAGGGCACCACCGTGTTCGGCGCGAAGGTCGTCGTGAAACCGGACTGTTGGACGTGGGCATCGACCCATTCGGTGTGACCGGAATCCGTCTTGAACGACGAACCACCGTATCCTGCGATGCTCGCCGGCTGCGAAGGGGGCGAAACGCCAAGCGTTGCCGGGTTGCCGCCGTCCCGCAGATAGGGATTCCACGCCTTCACTTCGGCGAAGGCAATCGTGTTACTCATGCCGTCCGCAAAGCTGCCCGGCCGTTGCAGGACGCCATGGACGAAAGCACCATCGCTGCCGCCGATGTGCGTAGCATTATCGTAGATGTACCAAGTGCCATAGTTGGCTGCATAGTTCGTCGGGTACATCAGGATATCGTCGTCGGGGTGCGGTTTGTCGTTGATCTCACTGGGACAAATGTCGATCGGGATCCGCTGTTGGGTCACGAGTGGTTGGAGGTGGTACGAGGTCTTGAAATTCACTTGCTTGTAGAGGCTATCCTGTTCGATGTAAGGAAGCAGGTACGCCTGAATCGACCACGTTGACGATACTCCTGGCTGGTATCGCACGACCGGATAGGTTTGCATCGCACTTTCGTAGTTGTGCAAGGAGAGGCCATGCTGTTTGAGGTTGTTCTGGCACTTCGCGCGGGCGGCCGCCTCGCGAACCTTCTGCACCGCCGGCAGGAGTAATCCGATCAGTACGGCGATGATGGCAATCACGACGAGGAG
>CAZNSL010000781.1:0-3290 GCA_964574975.1 uncultured Alcaligenaceae bacterium
GAACCCTCGTATGAAGCTTGGGAAGCTGCCGTTCTGCCATTGAACTACACCCGCGTCGGGCCGGAGTTTACGCGAGCCCACCCGACCCGCCGGGCGAGGGTTCGTTGCGGGTAAGCCCACCCCCTCGGTCAGGGGGGGCGTGTGAACTTTTCACGAGCGGAAGGGGTAGAACCCAGCCTACGGGCGGATCGAGGATGAAGGGCGCCGGCGATGCGATGGCAAGTCGCTCTTGTCGAGCCGGGCCGCATCCTGATACGCAAGCCTCGAGGCGCTCGATGACGAATCCATCATTTCAGGAGACCACGCAATGACTACTCGGCAGGTGTTTGGTGTGACATCGGTTGCGCTGGCGGCAGCGTTGACCTGCGTGTCGTTTGGCGCGCAGGCGCAGACGATGAAGCCGTACTGGGAGTTCAAGAAGCCCAAGATGATCACCATCGATGGCGACGTGTCCCTGGACATGAATGGTGCGCAGCCGCCGGTCAGGAACGCCGGCAGCCCCTACGTGTTCGGCTTCGAAGCCATCACGCAGTACGACGGTGCGGCCTTCGGTCGCAACTTCATCCCGCCAGACACCATCGGTGCAGTGGGCATGACGCAGTACATGTCGACGACGAACGGCGCGTATGGCGTGTTCGACAAGTACACTGGAGCGCGCTTGTCCGTCGTTGCGGACACGGCCTTCTGGGCCGCCGCGGGGCAAACCGGGACGAACGGCGACTCGCGCGTGATGTACAACGCCGACGCCAAGCGCTGGATTGCCGTGGCCTTCGGCGGCAATGCCAAGGACCTGCAGATTGCCGTGTCGGACACGGACAACGCGCTCGGTTCGTGGAAGTCGGTCAAGTTCGAAGGCTATGGCGGCTTCGGCTTCGGCGCCACGGCCGACTACCCGACGCTGGCCCTCGACAAGAACGCCGTGTACATCGGCACGAACAACTTCGCGCCGGCAAGTTCCGGCGGGAGCAACAGCTTCCGTGGGACGACGCTCAACGTGATTCCGATCAACAGCCTCTTCGGGGCCGGGGCACCGACCGTGGCGAACATGAAGCAGTTCGTCACACCCTATGTCAGCGGTGGCAGTTCCAATGTGGACAACGGCTTCGCGCTGCAGGGGGTCAACAGCCGCACGGGCGGCAGCACGGGCACCGTCATGGCAGCGTCGTTGTTCGCCTGGGACAACGTCGGCTACAGGGTCAACGGCCTGAACGCGAACGACGCGACCGGGTCGTCGACGACGGCTTCGCAGTACCTCGGCATGGCGGCATTCACGTCGCCGCTGCCGGGCCGCCAGCCGTCGGTCGCGATTCCCGCCAATCAGCGGATCATCGACACGCTCGACGAGCGCATCAGCAGCAGCGTCTACGAGTCCAACGGCCGCATCTACATGGTGCAGACGGTCAACGATGCGGACTACGCCCGCGTGCGCTACACCGTCATCGATGCGGCCACCTTTGCGATCCTCGATCAGGGCAACATCGGCGACGGCGCATACGACTACTACCAGGGCTCGATCGCCGTCAACAGCTTCGGCCAGGTCGCCATCGGTTACAACCGCTCCGGCCTTCAGACCGCCGACCTCAACGGCGACGGGTTCAAGGACGGCAACATCAGCTTCATGGGGCGCACGTTCGAAACCGCGTCCGATGGCAAGCTGGTGGCCTTGAGCGACGAACTGCTGCTGAAGGTCAGCCTCACCGACGACTACCACAATGGCAGCATCTACGGCCAACCTGCCGCCGGACGCCAGCGTTGGGGCGACTACAGCCAAGTCTCCATCGACCCGGAGAACGAGCACAACTTCTACATGATCGGCCAGTTCGCGCGCGAGTACAACCTGCCCGAGTTCGGGCATCCGGGTGGTACCGGCGGCTCGCGCTGGGGCACCTGGGTTGCGATGATCACGACGCCGGTTCCCGAGCCGGGCACCTGGGCGATGATGGTGTTCGGTCTGGGCGTCGTGGGCGCCTTGGCAGCGCGGCGTCGGCGCAGTGAGGTCGTGCAGGCGTAGTCCCCGACCGGCGATTCGAACCTCAGGGGCAGGCCGAGGTATCCTCGGCCTGCCCCTTTGTGTTGATCGCGGCGCGAATGCGGGCGCCCAGATTCGGGAGGATGCCGGTCATGAAGCTGATGCTCAGGGGTTGGCTACTGGCGCAGGGAGTGATGATGACCATGATCGCTCATGCCGGATCTTCGCTGGAAGGAACCTGGGCCGGCGACCGGCTTCGCGTTGTGGTGGATGGCCAGGGCGCCACCCTCCAGGCGGACTGCGCCGACGGCCGAATCGCCGGTCCGATCGCGGTGAAGGCGGACGGCAGCTTCTCCGTGAGCGGTTCCTACGAGCAGCACAAGGGCGGGCCGCAGGCGGCCGATGCGGCGCCTGTGTCGACCGCTGCGCGATTTTCCGGCGCACTCAGCGGCGATGTGTTGACGCTATCCATCCTGCCCAACGGCGCCAAGACCGCGCAGACGTTCCGACTCCAGCGCGGCGCCTCGGTCAAGCTGGTGCGGTGCCTCTGAGCGTGGTCGTCCCGAGTGGTCAGGCCTGCGCGGATGCGTACCCGTTGGCGTCGTCGGGGTCCCCCGGGGTGCGCGTTGACCGGCACGGGCCGAGCCAGTAGGCTCCCGCGGTCTGGCGGGAGGAGTGCTTGCGCGAAGACGTTCTGCGGGTCCTGTTGATCGAGGAAGAGCGGCCGGAACCGCTTCGCCTCGACCTTCTGCGCCTGGGCGCGTCGGGCTTCGGGCCCTTTGCCGTGGAGGCCTGCTCCGGCCTCGAGTCGGCGGGCGGCGTTCTGGGCGGGCACTGGTTCGACGCGGTGCTCATCCACGTCGTGGATCCGGATGTCGCGCTCGGCCTGCTGCACTGGCCGGGCCTGTCTCAGTCGACGCCCGATGCCGCGGTCGTGGTCTGGCTGGCGCCCCCCTGCGACGCGGAGTTCGCGCAACGCCTGGTGCAGGCGGGCGTTCAGGACGTGATTGCGCCGACGCCGGACGATCCGGCCTGCCATGCCGAGGTCGCGCGCAGCCTGCGCCTGGCCGTGGAACGCAAGCGCATCGAGCGCGCCGCGCGCAGGGCCTATGCGACCGACCTGCAGACCGGCCTGCCCAACCGCCAACAGCTCATCGAGCACATGAGCCAGCTGCTCGCGCTGCGCGGCCGCGAGCCGGCGCCGATGGCGCTGCTCGTGGCGCGGATCGAGGGCTTCGGCACCGCCGAGGCGGCGCTCGGCCGCGAGGCGGCCAACGTGCTCAGGCGCAAGGTGGCGGTGCGGCTGCGTGCCTCGGTGCGG
>CAZNSL010000782.1:0-3286 GCA_964574975.1 uncultured Alcaligenaceae bacterium
CTTACCATGCCGACCGTGAGTGACGACGAAATTCGCCTCGTGCAGAAGGCGAAGGGCGTCGTGAGCGAGAACGAAACGCTCAAGGCCGAAAACGAGAAGCTGCAAAAGGCGCTCAACAAGGCGCGCAACATGACCCCGGCGGACCCGCAGAAGGTGGCGGGCCTGCTGCCCGCGACCGCGCGCGACCGCGCGGCGGAAGGCCGGTTCGGGTGGCACGATTACGGCCACTTCCTCCAAGACGTGAAGAGCGCGGCGCAGAGCAACGGTGCGGGCGACGCGGTGCTGGGGCGCATTCGCAAGGCGCTGCCCGACTACTACCCGGAGCACATCCTCAAGGCCACCGGGCTGAGCGAGGCGAGCGGGCCGGACGGCGGGTTCCTGATCCCGCCGACGTTCGCGGACGGCATCCTCGAAATCATGCACCAGCAGAACAGCCTGCTGGACATGTGCGACAAGTACGACATGGGCGGCCCGTCCATGAAGTTCCGCGCGGTGGACGAGACCAGCCGCGCGAACGGCTCGCGGCGCGGCGGCGTGCGGGGCTATTGGGTGGACGAGGGCGGCACCATCACCGCCAGCAAGCCCAAGTTCCGGCAGATCGACCTGACCGCGCACAAGGTCGCGGCGCTGTGGTACGCCACCGAGGAACTGCTGGCCGACACCAACATGCTGCAACAGGCGGCGTCGCGGTACGCGGCGGAAGAACTCACCTTCGTGGTGAACGACTCCATCATCAACGGCACCGGTGCCGGGCAGCCGCTCGGCGTGCTGAACGCGGCCTGCACCGTGTCGGTGTCGAAGGAAACCGGCCAACTCGCGGCCACCCTGCAAACCGAAAACATCGTGAAGATGTGGGCGCGCCTCCACAAGAGCAGCCGCGACAACGCGGTGTGGCTCATCAATCAGGACGTGGCCCCGCAACTGTACACGCTGACGCTCGGCATCGGCACCGCGGGCGTCACGACGTACATGCCCCCCGGCGGGCTGAGCGGCAAGCCCTACGCCACGCTGATGGGCCGCCCGGTCATCGAAACCGAGTTCAACCCGACGCTGGGCACGGTGGGCGACATCATCCTGTGCGACATGAAGGCGTTCCTCGCGGCGACGCGGGGCGCGGTGCAGGCGACCAACAGCATGCACGTCGCCTTCACGACCGACGAGATGGCGTTCAAGTACACGATGCGCGTCGCGGGTAGCCCGTGGTGGCACACCGCGCTGACCCCGTTCAAGGGCAGCAACACGCAAAGCCCGTTCGTGACGCTGGCGACCCGCGCCTAACGGCAACCACTAACGGGGCGGCACCGGTGCCGCCCCGTTCCCCACATACGGCACCGCACGCACCCACAGGTGAACAATGGCAGCGAACACGCGACTGGTGGACAACTACGGCATCGAGGTGGCGGCGGTTCCGGTGGACACCACCGGCGCGGCCGTCACGGGCGATTACTACTCGCTCAAGAACTACAACCACGTCACCTTCATCATCGTGCAAGGCGCGTGGGCGGGCGGCACCCCGGCGGTGACGCTGAAACAGGCCACCGCGGTGGCGGGCACGGGCGAGAAGGCGCTCAGCTTCTCGAAGTACTGGACGAAAACCGGGCTGACGGGCACGACCTACACCGAAACCGCGGTGTCGTCCGACACGTTCAACCTGCCCGCGACCGCGAACACCATCACGGTGATCGAGGTGGACGCGGCCTCGCTAGACGTGTCGGGCGGGTTCGACTGCGTGCGGCTGAACATCGCCAGCCCCGGCGCGAACGCGGACCTCATCGCGGTCGTGGCGATCCTCGGCGGGGCGCGCTATCCGCAAGCCCTGATTGCGGACGCGAAGGTTGATTGAGGCGAGTAAGCGAAGCGGCACAATGCCGCTCCGCGTCTGTTCCAAAGGGGGTAATTCGTGGCAACTGCGACTGCGACTGTGACTGTGCCCGCGACCGTAGCGGGCGAACTGCTCGACCAAGTGGTGCCGGTGTCAGAACTGCTGGCGAAGGTGCCGCAGAAGGAACTGGCGAAGGCGTGGCTGACGGGCGAGGTAGAGTTCGGGCGGCGCGAGTACGTCGTCACGGGCAAGCCCGGCACCAAGAGCGAGGCCGTGGGTTCCGTGCTGATTCTGGAATCGGCCGTGTGCTGGACCGGGCCGAAGCGCGTGAAGCACAAACCGCTCAAGGAACTGCTCGCGGAATCGGAGCAGGTGCCCGAGTGCGGCGAGTACCGCACCTACGAGCCGGACGGCAGCGGCGGCGTGAAGCCGGTGCCGGTTTCGCGCGCGGACGCGGCGAAGGCGCTGGCGCTCATGGTGCGCCTGACGGACAAGGGATTGGCGGCACTGCAAGAGTAACCGCGCCGGTTGGCGCGTCACCCCGAACTTGAGGTATTCCTATGCCGACTCGCGGTTTCCTTTCGGGCGGGGTGGCGTCGCACTACGACCCCACGCTCAGCCCCACGCACCAAACGGGCCTGTGGAAGAACTGCCCGCTCCTCGAGTACCTGCACGACCCGGCCATCGGCGTGCTGTACCGCGACTCGTTCCAGTCGTACAACCCGGTGAGCACGACCGGCGACTGGACGCTCACGACCGCGGTGAGCGGTAGCGTTGCCGTCAGCACGACCTACCCCGGCACGCTGGCGATTGACGCGGGGGCCGCGACCGCGGCGCAGGGGTGCAACCTCCAACGGCTAAAAAGCGTGTTCCTGCCGGCGGCGAACAAGAGCCTGTGGTTCGAGGTGGAATGCCGCATGACGACAAGCATCGTCGCGGAACTGTTCATCGGGCTGGCGGCGAGCGACACCAGCATCATCGCGGGCAGCGCGCAGACGACGAACAACCGCATGGGGTGGGGCAGCGTGACCGACGACGGCGTGCTGCTGTTCCAGTCCGATAAGGCCGGCACCGGCACCACGGCCGCGGGCGCGACCGTGAGCACGAGCGCGTGGAAGAAGCTCGGCTTCTTCTACGACGGCGTAGCGGACACGCTTCAGCAGTATGTCGACGGCGTGGCGACGGGCACGGCGCTCAGTACGACGCACATTCCGAAGGCGGTCGTGTACCCGTCCTTCGTGTGTCAGGGCGGCGGCAGCGGGCAGCCGGTTCTGAACATCCGCAGTCTGCAAGTGTTCCAACTCAACTAGCGTCCCCGTTCAGCCCCGCGCGGCACACCCGCCCTGCATGGCCCCCTGTGCAGAGTGCCGCGCGGGGCGCTTTCGTGGACCGTTACCGGTTCCCGTAGACGCGGCAATTATGCCGCATGGCGATCATCTCGCAATCCGCTGTGACGACGCGCAC
>CAZNSL010000783.1:0-3284 GCA_964574975.1 uncultured Alcaligenaceae bacterium
CGGCCAGGACGGCGATGCACTTGGCGTCTACGCCCAGCGCTACACCAGTGCCGGTGCCGCGACGGGCGGCGAATTCCAGGTCAATACCGTGACGACCGGCGAACAGAGCAACCCGGACGTCGCGGTGCAGGCCAACGGTAAATTCGTTGTGACCTGGCAGGGGTTCGATCGCATCTCCACGACGAGCGATTTCGATATCGTTTTTCAGCGCTACGACGCCTCCGGTGTCCCACTGGGTGAAGAGGGGTTTGCCGATAGCGGCTTCCAGGGCGCGCAGATCGAGCCGAGCATCGCCATCAGTGCGATCGGCCGATTCGCCATCACCGATGACACCACGAGCACCAGCACTGGTGCCGGCGTGATTCCATTGACCGTTTTCGACAGCACGGGAGGGACCTACTTCAGCCGCCAGCCTGTCTCCACCACTTCGACCGGTGCACGGTCCGGCAATGCCATGGCGAGCGACGCCCAGGGCAACCTGTTCGTCGTGTGGACTGGCAGTGGCAGTGGCGATACCACCGGCATCTTCGCCCGACGGTTCACCGAGGACGACGACGATGCTCTGCCGTGGGTGACCGGCCTTTACGCCAATGGCAGCAGCGACATCATCGAACAGGACGAACGCATCACCTACGGGCCGACGACGCTAACCGTGGCGTTTTCCGAGGCGATGTCGACGACGGGCGGGGCGACGGGCGCGAATAGCGTCACCAACCCCGCCAACTGGTCGCTCACCGGCGCGACGATTTCGACCATCGCGTTCGGTTTCAACTCGACAACGCGCCGCCACGAGGCGATCCTGACGCTGTCGGCCGCGCTGCCGGACGGCGACCACACGCTCACGGCCGGAGCCAACCTGCGCGACGCGGCAGGGAAAGCCATCGGCGGCACACTGACGAACGCAGCGGCCCCTCAAACGTTGACCTTTCGCGTGAACGCACCGGGACCTGTTGGCGGCGAGTTCCTCGTCAACACAATCACGGCAGGCAATCAGTCGTTCGCCCGAGTCGCGGCGGCAGCGAACGGCGACTTCGTGGTCGTCTGGCAAAGCGACAGCCAGGAAGGCGGCAACCAGGGCGTCTACGGCCAGCGCTACTCGGCGGCCGGCGTGGCCCTGGGGTCGGAATTCCGGGCCAGTTCCATCACGACCGGCAACCAGTTCATCGGCGACGTGGCGGCCGACGCGGCCGGCAACTTCGTCGTCGTCTGGGAGGATGCCGGCGGCCGCGACGGTGCGTCCAGTGGCGTCTTCGCCCAACGATACTCCGCGGCCGGAACGGCGCTGGGTATCAACTTTCGGGTCAACACGTTCACCGCAGGCAGCCAAGGATCGCCGCGCGTGGCGATGGCACCCGACGGGCAATTTGTCGTGGCGTGGGATAGCGCGAACCAGGACGGCAACAGTACCGGCATCGTCGCACAGCGCTATGCCGCCGACGGTTCGCCGCGTGGCGGTGAGATCGCGGTCAATACGTTCACTACCGGCAGTCAGAACGCTCCGGCCGTCGCCATCGACGCCGGGGGCAATTTCGTCGTGACCTGGACGAGCGCGGCTCAGGACGGTAGTTCCAACGGCGTGTACGCTCGCCGCTTTACAGCGGACGGCTTGCCTGGAACCACCGAGTTCCGCGTCAACACGTTTACATCCGGCGATCAATCGGGGCCGTCGGTCGCTGCCGATCTCGCCGGCAACTTCATCGTCGTTTGGCAGAGTGCGGGTCAGGACGGCGACTCCAATGGTGTCTACGGGCAGAGGTACTCCGTCGCAGGCGTTCCCGTTGGGGCCGAGTTCCGGTTGAACGCGACGACGATCGGCAATCAACGGGCCGCTCAGGTCGCCATGGACCGAGACGGCGATTTCGTCGCGACCTGGACGACCTTCGATGCAAGCGAGAATGCCGACAACGTGTTCGTTCGCCGTTACCGGCCCGACGGCGTGGCGGCTATCACGGAATCGCTGGTCAACACATTCACGACTGGCAATCAAGGTAGCCCTGCGTTAGCCAGCGACGCCGACGGCGATTTCATCGTCGCATGGACCTCGGACGGCCAGGACGGTTCGTCGAACGGCATCTACGCCCAGCGGTTTGCCGCAGCCCCGCCGCCACGTGTAGCAAGTGTGACCATCAATGCCGGACAAGCCAACGCGACGCAACGGTCGCGGGTGACGAGCGTCTCGGTGACATTCGATGCGGTGGTCGCGTTTGCAGGAACGATCGAGGCCGCATTCGGCCTGTCGCGCATCGGCGGTGGGGCCGTCGGTGGGTTCACCGCAACGGCTGCCATCGTCAACGGTGTGACGGTTGTGACGCTAACGAACTTCTCCGGCGCGGAGACGGCCTTTGGCTCGCTCGTCGATGGCCGCTTCCGTGTGTTGGTGCGGGCCAACCAGGTGACGGCGGGCGGCCACCAACTCGACGGCGACGGCAACAGCACCGGAGGAGACGACTTCGCACTCGACGGCACGACGGTCAACGGCTTATTCCGGCTGTACGGCGACGCGAACGGCGACGGCATCGTCAACGCCTTCGACTTCAGCCAGTTCCGCAACGCGTTCGGCTCGTCCACCGGCCAGACGGCGTATTTAGCGTTTCTCGACTTCAACGACGACGGCGTCATCAACGCCTTCGACTTCGGCCAGTTCCGGCCCCGCTTCGGCGCGGGCGTGCCGTAACGGCTGGCATCCCATACTGGAGACAGACCATGCGTACTCGCATACCTCGGCTGACGCGCCTCGACGTACGCACGACGCCGGCCATCATCCTGTGGGACGGCGGGGCCGGCGGTACCGGCAATTTCTGGGGCACGGCCAGCAACTGGGTCGGCGACGTCGTGCCTGGCCCGAACGACGACGCCGTTATCGGCTCGTCCGGGCCGAACATTGGATTCAACGGATTCGCGTTCGCGGCCCGAACCGTTACGAGCGTACGGCCCATCAGCCTCGGCGCTAGTAGCACGCTGACCCTCGGGGCCGGCACCAGTCAGTTCGCGAACCTGATCTTCGACAATAACTCGACCCTCAACGTCGCCAACGGCACGAACTTCTCGGCCAGCAACTTCACCAATGTCGCCGGTCAGACCGGCACGATCACCATCGCCGCCGGCGAGACGGTCGAGGTCAGCGGCACCAGCGACTTCAACGTCAACGTCGTCAACGCCGGCACGCTGGTCGTCCGTGGGGCCACGCGGTTCGACGGCGCTCTGTCGAACCAGGCGAACGCATCCCTCCGCGTAGTTGGTTCGACAGTCACGGACACGCTCGGACCCCTTTACGTCGTGGCACA
>CAZNSL010000784.1:0-3281 GCA_964574975.1 uncultured Alcaligenaceae bacterium
CGAATTGGTGCCGCCGCCGCCGGCCGCGCCGCCCGGCCCGCCGACCCCGCCCACGCCGGTGCCGCCCTGGGAGGAACTGTTGCTGCCGTTGAACCCGCTGGCGTCGAGTAGGCCGTCGAACTGGATCGTCGATTGCGAGAGAATCGCCAGCGGGTTGTCGCCCATGGCCCGGATGGTGGCCCCGGCCGAGACTGTGATGGCGTCGAACGAGAAGACCGAGCCGATGGGGCCGAAGGTGCCGCCCTGGTTGAAGGTCGTACCGGTGAAGAGAACGTTGTTGGAAGCGTCGCGCAAGACGGGCGCGCCGCTGGTGCTGATCGTGTAGTTGCCGGCCGGCAGGTTCAGCGTGCCGAGCGAAGGGAACGCGGCCGGGTTCAGGTAGTCGCCGCGGGCGTGCGATCCAGCCGCCAGTGCGGCGAAGGCCGTGAGGAGCAGGTTTCGGGTTCGCATCGACATGGCGGCACTCCGGTGGGGGGAAACGCGGTCTGTGAGGATTACGCACCGGGTCGCCGGCTGTGACACCCCGGTCCATAAATTCGCGCGGGCGCGTACACTGGCAGAGGCGTCTCGGCGACTACCGAGGGCACCGCGATGGCCGACTCGGCCCAGCGCTTCAGCGAAAT
This sequence comes from uncultured Alcaligenaceae bacterium, assembly GCA_964574975.1. Classification (GTDB taxonomy): domain Bacteria; phylum Planctomycetota; class Planctomycetia; order Gemmatales; family Gemmataceae; genus JAXMAS01. Next base: position 624 of record CAZNSL010000784.1, read on the forward strand.
CTCGACGCACTGGTCGCTGATCTTCCGTGCGCACGCCGCGGAGAACCCGACCGCCGCCGCCGCCGCGCGGGCCGACCTGCTGGCCCGGTACGGCGAGGCGGTATACCGGTTCCTGCTCAACAAGGTTCGCGACGAGGATGCTGCCGCCGAGTTGTGCCAGGAGTTCGCACTGCGGCTGGTGCGCGGCGACTTCCGCCGCGCCCACCCCGACCGCGGCCACTTCCGCGCGCTGCTCCAAACGGCACTGGCCAACCTCATCACCGACGACCACCGGCGGCGAGCGGCACGCCATCGGCCGCTGTCGCCGGACAGCCCGTTTTTCGCCGACCTCCCGGCGGCGGAATCGGCCGAGGACGGGTTCGCGCCGTTCTGGCGGGACGAACTGTTGGCGCAGGCGTGGGACGGGCTGGCCCGCCATCAGACGGAGCAGGGCGGCATGCAGTACACCGTCCTGCGAGGGCGGGCCGACCACCCCGATTTGTCGTCGGCGGAACTGGCGGCGGTGCTGAGCGAGCGGCTCGGCCAACCGCTGCGGGCCGAGGCCGTGCGGCAAACGCTGCGGCGCGCCAGGGCGAAATTCGCCGAACTGCTTCGGGTCGAGGTCGGCCGGTCGCTGGAAACCGACGAGCCGACCCTGGTCGATAGCGAGCTGGCCGAGCTGGGACTGCTCGCCTACTGTTTGCCGAACAGTTCCAGTCCGGCGACGACGGACTGACACTCGGGCCGGCGGAAGAACGCCCGGAACTCGGCGTCGGTGAACCACCTCAGGACGAACGTCCACCGCGCCGCCCGGTCGGCCGGCCGCGCCCGCTTCAACAGAGCGGCCGTCCGACCGGCGTAGTCGGCCGCCACGGCCGTGCGCTCCGGCGATGCGAGTCGGCTGTCGGCGTCCACCGCCCCGAGGGCCACGGCGACGACGCGGGCCAGGTCGTAGCACTCGGCCGGCCCCCAGCGCGGCTCGTCGGCGATCGAAACGATGTCGGCCACGGCGCGACGGTGGTCGCCGGCCTTCGCCAGCGCCGCCGCCCGCAGGAACACCATCACGACTCGGTTCGGCGACGCATTGAGTTCGACGACGCGGTCCCAGTGCGGCACGGCGTCGGCGAAGCGGCCTTGGCTTTCGAGCGTCTGGGCTGCGTTGCCGTGAGCGTTCAGCGCGGCGGCGCGGGCCGCGGCGTGGTTCGGCACGCGAGCGAGAATCGGACTACTGAGCGCCAGCGCCTTGCCGCACAGCACCAGCGCGTCGTCCGGCCGTCCGGTCTCGCGGGCCAGGGTCGCCTGGTTGACGTAGCCCTGGGCGAGCGAAGTGGCGTGCCGCGTCTGGTCCGGGTAGTCGGCGACCAGTTTCTCCAGGACGACGTGGGCAGCGGCGTACTCGGCCGCCGCGTCCGCCTTGCGGCCGAGCTGCTGCACGATCAGCGCGAGGTTGCCGCGGCTCTCGGCGATGGCCGCGCGCACGTGCGGCGACGGGTCCGGCACCGCCTCGCGCAGCTTGACGGCCTCGCGGAAGTGCGGCTCCGCGTCGGCGAGGCGGCCGGCCTGGAAGAGCAGGTCGCCGAGGCCGTTGTGGCTCTCGGCCAGAGCCGACCGCATCGGCAGGGCCAGCGGGTAGTCGCGGACCAGGGCGGTGCGCAGCTCGAGCGCCCGCCGGTGGCACGCCTCCGCTTCGGTCGGTCGGCCCGTCTCGAAGTAGGCGAACGCGAGGTTGTTGCAGCACGCCCCCAAGACCCCACGCACGCTCAGGTCGCGCGGCGTCTCGGTGTAGAGCGCTTCGAGCAGCCGGCGAGCGCTTTCCCCCTGCTCGACGGCCAGCGTGTTGCGGCCCGTGGCCATCAGCAGGTGGCACAGGTTGTGGTGGCTCATCGCCAGCTCGACCCGGCGCGCGCGGTTGTCGCCGAAGGCGTCGGCCACGCGCCGCCGCAGGGCAAGCGCTTCGCGCGCCGCCGTCTCGGCAGGCTCCATGCGGCCAGAGTTCTGGTACACCACCGCCAGGCTCGCTGCCGTCGCCGCCAAGTCGGCGAGCGTCTCCTCGTCCGGCCGATCCGCGGCCAGGGGACGCAGTAGCGCCTCGGCCGTGCGGTAGTGGGCTTCGGCATCGGCGGTGCGGGCGCGGTCGGCGTCGCTCAAGCCGGCGCGGAGGTACGCGCCGGCCAGTCGGCGTCGCGCGACCGGGTCACCGGCCGCGAGCGGTTCGAGCAGTGCGATCGCCTCGCGTTGGCTGGCGGCCGCGTCGTCGTGCCGGCCGAGCATCCGCTGGATGTCGCCCACGCGCGTCGCGGCAAGGCCGGCTTCGAGCCGCAGTGCCGGGTCGCGGCCATCGGACTCGGCGAGCAGCCGGCGGTAGAAGCCGAGCGCCTCGTCGAGCAACTCGCGGCGGACGCCTTCCATCTCCGGCACATTGGTCAGCCGGTCCTGGCCCACGCGCGTCAAGAAGCGGTCGATGGCTTCGAGGCTGAGCCGGTGGCGCGCCTCGGCCCGCGCCGCCGCCGCGCGCAAGAGCACGTTGGCGACGACGCCACCGACGATCAGAGCGGCGACCGCGAGCGTACTGACGGCGAGGAGGGCCGCGACGCGCGGCTGACGGCGGACCCACTTCATCAGCCGGCCGGCCGGGCCGACCGGCCGCGCCCGGGTCGGCTCGCCGCGGCGGAACCGGGC
>CAZNSL010000785.1:0-3279 GCA_964574975.1 uncultured Alcaligenaceae bacterium
AAGTGCAAGAGCAGCAAGAAGGGCGAGCCAAGGCAGCAGTACAACGCCCGCGAAGAACACAAGTGGTTCACCCTGCTCTACATCCCGATCTCTCCGATCGGTGATGCGACCAAGTACGTCGAGTGCAAGTCCTGCCACGAGGTGTACCCGATGTCGCACCTGAACCTGTGACCTAAACGCGGGTAGCCGAGGGGCTCCATGACGTTCGGGGGACGGCGTGACGTACCGTCAACGACGCGCGTTTCGGGCATGGTCGGGCCAGCGCGCCCGCTCTGGCCTACCGGCCGCGTTCAGCGAAGACTTCGGGCGTGTCGTGCGCCAGCCGTTCGTCACGTTGCCCCGAGTGCAGTCGGCTTCGCTCTGAGGCGGTCCGCCACCAGACCCGCGGGGTGGGCTGAGGTCGACAACTCGACCACGGTCGGCCCTGCCTGGCAGTCGCTCTCCTCGCGCTTGCTGCCGCGTTGGTCGTCGGGAGGTGCGGAGGTCCGTCAGTTCATCCGCGTCGCCCGAGGTCGCACGCACCCGCTCGACACGCTCGAGGTGCACAGCGGGTCGCCGGGATGATGGTAGCGTCCGGCGGCATCGCCACCTCCTTCGCAGCAACTGACATGGCGCTGATGAGCCGTGACGCACCGGCCTGAGACTTGACAATGGCCCGACGATCCCACGAACGACACGCACCGCTGCACGATCAGTACCTCGCCTACCCGCTCGAGACAAACGTCCCGCAGCGTCGTTCACTCGACGTCGTCGGACTTCTCGTTGGGAGTGCCACTCTGCTCGGCCTCCTGTTCGTACCCGCGACTGAACTGCGGATCGGCACCGGCGACCATGCGCTTGCGCTGATCGACGTGAAGGGCCTCGGCGTGGGGCTCGCCGCGATCATCGTCGCTCTCACCGCCTGGTCGCTCGTCGGCCTTCGCCGCAGCCGACCAGGGAGTGCCGTCGGCACCGTGGGGTTCATCGCGCTCGGGGCGCTGACTGCGGCCGGGATCGCATCGGTCGAGTGGTTGCAGCAACTGATCCCTGACGAGCTGCTGCCAGGCCAGCTCGAGGAATACACCGTGGCCACCGGCGCGACATTTGTTCCCTGGCTGGCCGTCCTGGCGATCGTCGTCAACGTGCTGGCCGCAACCGGTCGCTTCGGATGGGCCGCTCGACGGCTGACGCGCCGGTGGGTCGGGGAGACGGGCACCGGCCACCGTACGCGGCTGTTGATCGGCGCCGGCGCGACCCTCGGTGTCGGTGTCGTGGCGTGGGCCCGATACCAACCTCTGCTCGTTGTGCAGGCCGGCGGCCAGCCCGTCGAGGTAGCCGCCTACGCCGTGCCGGTGATCGGACCCGTGTCGATGGGCGCTGTGCTCGTACTCGCGGCACTCGTCGGCCTCACCGTGTTCGGGGTCGGCAGGGCGATCCCACCCCGACTGGGAATGGCCACCGCGGCGTTCGTTGCAGCGACCAGCCTGTTCGTGGCACTCACGTCGGGTGTCGTGTTCAAGGCAGGGGTGGCGGACTGGGTGACCTCTCTGATCGGCGGAGAGGTGGCCCCAGGCGACCCGGACGCTGGCGTAGCCGGCTGGGTCGCGGCGGGCGGCGCGATCGTCGTGCTCGGTACGCTCGCAGTCGCGGCCATCCGGCCATCGCGAGGCCCGCTCGCCCGACCCGATCACCCCCTACGGCGACTAACGATTCGCCGAACGAGCTGACCGCTGCACAACTGCCACCGATGACCCCAATACCCACAAGTCCCGCGGCCCTCGCACGCCGCGGCCAACACGGAATCCGGTCGGGACCACTGACCACAAGCCCGAAGGAATAAACATTGAGCATCCCCCGTTGGGCGGACACCTTCTAAGCTTGCACCCGGGGGCCCCTTACGGCTCGTTCTGGTTGGACCAGATGATGGCTTGCTCGACGACCCGGAGCAGCTTGTTGAAACGGCGACCGACCATGAGACCGCGGATCTGAAACTGCTTGCCGTTGATCGTCTGGATCACGTTGTTCGGGCAGTCGAACTCGCCGTACCTGAAGTAGTCGTCGTTCTTAAGCGGGAACCGTTGAATCCAGCGCATGCACTCTGTGGTGAGGTACACGTATCCGATGCGACCCGGCCCGTGGTTCGATCGGAACGCGGCGAGCACGCGCTCCTCGGGGTCGATGACCGTCTCGCGGAAAGTCGGGAGTGCTTTGCCGGGCACGCGGCCAAACTCCTTCATCTCGAACAGGCGCCGCAGGTACGGGTTTGGCGTTGGCCACGGCGTGAGGACGCCGCTCGAGTCGTCGTCATCGTCGACGTCGATCGGTTCGGGCGGGACCATCGGGACCGGCGGTGAGGCTGGTGGCGGCACGACGACCGGTGCGGGCGGCGGAATCACCGGAGCGACCGGTGCCGGCGCGGGCCGGGGCACCGGGGCCGGTGGTGATGCGGCGCCCAGGCTCGGGGCTGGTGCGGCGTCTGGTGCCTCTTCACCGCCGAAGTGCCGGAGCAACGCTGGGAGGCCGCCGGCGAACCCCTGGCCCACGGCGTTGAATCGCCAGGCGCCGTCCTTGCGGTAGAGCTCGCCGAGGATCAGACTCGTCTCTGTGGTGAAGTCGGCGCCGTTGAACCGGTAGCGGAGGTCGCTGCCGACTCGGATGTAGCTGGGCAGGAAGCTGGAGACGCCAGAAGAGCCGTCGATCGACACGGTGAACACGAGCCGGACAATGGTCGTGGGCAGAGTGGCGAGGGTGCAGTCGAATCGGGTCTGTTCCGAGCCGCCCGTTCTCGACATCTGGAGTGAGCTGCATGGCGTGGACGGCTGGTTGTAGAACACCATGTACCGGTCGTCGCTCAACTGCCCGCCGGCGTCGATGCCGAAGCAACTGACATCGGCGACGATCCCGGCTGGAGTGTTGATGGAGACGCCGATGTCGACTGGGCGGTCGTACGGGGGTGGGATCGGGACTCGTTGTCCTCGGGTCAGCTCTGCCACGGCACTACCCGTTGGAGCGATGGTCGAGCAGGGCTATTCCCGTTGATCTCGTCAGCATCGTCCCTGGTCTTCACCTGACAACTATGCTCACGCGAGGTGCGGGCCTCGCGACAGAGGGCCCGAAAACCTGCGGCCTCTACCATGTAACGCCGCCAGGTGAACTGGAGGACGCTGCGTGACACGAACGCGACGATCAGACGCTGACGCCGAAGCTCGATGCGAGTGGGCCGAGGCCGCCGGCGAAGCCTTGGCCGACCGCCCGGAACTTCCACTCGGCACCGTTGCGGTACACCTCGCCGAACACCAT
>CAZNSL010000786.1:0-3268 GCA_964574975.1 uncultured Alcaligenaceae bacterium
TCCACTCGTCCCACCCTACGGCCAATAGCTATCCACAGTAATTGCCACAAACGCCGAACTTGAACCCCATTTCGTCTTTTCGACAACTTCCTTTCGATCCTCGCACAAAGTCGGCAAAAGTTCCCCAACCGGAACGACCGATACAAGCCGTAGCCTAGTCGAGCGCGCCGGCGGAAGGGGTGCCTGCGCGTCGCGACTTCGGCCCAGGCCCGAGGCGGGGAAGACCATGATGCGCTGGAACGCGGGGCTGACGGCGGTGGCGTTGGCGGTGGGGTTGGCCGGCTGCCAACAGAAGTGCTACATGACGGAAGCCGACCTCTGCAACGCCCAGATGTCGATCACCAACCGGGGTACGCCCGACGACCTCGAGTGCAACCCGCACTACCCCCTCGACCCGGCCAAGGCCGTTGGACTTACCCCATCGACGGTCGACGACCCGAACCGCAAGATTCGCTACATCACGCTCGCCGAGTGTATTGCCACCGCTCTGGAGCAGGGCAACACGGGTAGCCAGAGTGCGTTGTTCCCTGGCGTCGTCAACGACTCACTCGTACAGTTCAACGGCCAAAATGTCGGCGGGTCGGACTCGATCCGCGTGCTGGCCCTGGAACCGGCACTGACTGGTGCGAACATAGAACGCTCGCTGGCCCGCTTCGACGCCCGCTGGATTTCGAGTGCCCAGTGGCAGAAGGTCGATAACGGCATCGTCAATTCGCTAACGAACTTCTCCAACGGCGATCAGGCGTCGATTTCGACCGGCGTCTACAAGCCGCTGCCCAGCGGTGGCCTCGCTGGCGTCACTCTCAGCAACGACTATCAGTTGTTCTCGAATCCTCCGAGCGGCGGGGCGTTCACCACCAACGTCAACCCGTCGTACCGCCCGCGGGCGCAGGTCGTCTTCGAGCAGCCTCTCTTGCAGAACTTCGGCGTCGAGATCAACCAACTCTCGCAGGAGTTGCCGCGCAGTGCCCTGATTCCCGGCTTTGCCCCGGCCGGCGGCACCGGCGTCGAGGGCATCGTCATCACTCGCATCCGCTTCGACCAGTCGCGGGCGCAGTTCGAGACCAACGTCAACTTCCTGCTCTTGAACGTCGAGTACGCCTACTGGAACCTGTACGGTTCGTACTACACGCTCTACAGCCGCGAGCAGGGCTTGCGGCAGGCTCTCGTGTCCTGGCAGGTAAACAAACTGCGCTTCGATGCTGGCCAGGTACCTGTACAGGACCTGGAGCAGACGCGCGCCCAGTACGAGCAGTTCCGCGGCCAACGGATCACCGCCCTGGGGCGCGTCCTCGACGCCGAACGACAGCTCCGCGGCCTGATGGGCCTGCCGATCGAAGATGGCCACCGGTTGGTGCCCAGCGACACGCCGACGTTGGCGCAGTTCGTGCCCGAATGGGGTTCGGCCGAGAACGAGGCGCTGACCTGCCGGCCGGAGCTGTACCTGGCCCGGCAGGACCTGAAGTTCCGCCAACTCGACATCCTCGTCGCCCGCAACCAGACCCGACCGGACCTGCGTTTCTTCGCCAACTACGATGTCAACGGCATCGGCTCGCGTCTCGACGGTTCCGAATCGTTCGATAACGGCAACGGCACGACCCGGCCCGGCAACGCGTTGGCGAGTCTGACCAGCAACGTCTTCAACAGTTGGACGCTCGGTTTCCGGCTCGACGTTCCGATCGGCACCCGGCAGGGGCAGACGCTGGTGCGGCAGGCCCGGCTCAATCTGTACCGCAGCTACCACCAGCTCAAGGACCAGGAGGACAAAGCCCGCCGCTTCCTGGCGCTCCAGTACCGGCAGATCCATCAGTACTACCGCGAGATCGACGCGCAGCGGGCGCAGCGAGAGGCCAACGCCCGTCAACTCAAGGCCCGCTTCGACGTGTTCCGCGCCGGTGCCCGCGGCGGCACCATCGACGTGCTGCTGGAGGCCCAGCGGGACTTTGCCAACTCGCTGGCCAGCGAGTACCAGGCGATCGTCAACTACAACAACGCTCTGTGCGGCTTCCAGTTCGCCAAGGGTACGATCATGGCGTACGACAACGTCTGCATCGCCGAGGGGCCGCTGCCCGGCTGTGTGCAGGTGCGAGCGGTCGAGCACATCCGCGAGCGGCAGTTGGCGTTGCCGCTGCGGCACCGGGCCGACCCCGGCATCGTGGACGCGTCGATCAGCGGCGGCGTGCCGACGATCGACCAGCCGCAAAGTCTGATGGGCATGCCGATCCTGCAAGCCCCAGCCGCCGGGCCGACCGCGGCCCCGGCGACGGCATCGCCGCAGTTGCCGATGCCGCGGCCGGACCCGAACGCCCCGGTCAAACTGCCCGAGGGGCGATGACCCGCATTTTCGTGTACGAATGGACCTGTGCGAACCCCGGCGCGATCGCGCCGGGGTCCTCGCTTATTATCGAGGGTGCCGCGATGCGAGCCGCGGTCCTCGCCGACTTCGCTGACGTGCCCGATGTCACGGCAATCACGATCGACGATGAGGCCGAGTACCGATCCGCCGCAGCCTCGGCGGATTTCGCACTCGTCGTCGCACCGGAAACCGGTCGCATCTTGGAGGAACATTGCCGAACGGCCCGCGACGCCGGGGCGATATTGCTCGGCCCGTCGCCGGAGGCCGTCGCGCTGACGGCCGACAAACTCGCGCTCGCGCGGCTGTGGGAGGCGGCCGATGTGCCAACGCCACCGACATACTCCTGCGTGCCGCCGATCCCGCCGCCGTGGGTCGTCAAGCCGCGCGACGGTTGTGGCTCCGCGGGCATGGCACTAGCCGACGCCGTACCGGATGGGATGATTGCGCAGCCGTACATTCGCGGTATTGCAGCGAGCGTGGCCTTCATTGTTGGCGACGGACAGTTGGTGCCACTCGTGCCGTCGGCCCAGCATCTGGACGATGCATTTCGCTATTTGGGCGGCTGTGCTCCGTTGCCGCCCGCGCTCGGGGCTCGCGCCGTTACTATCGCACGCCGCGCCGTCGCAGCCGTGCCGGGCTTGGCAGGCTACGTTGGGGTTGATGTCGTTCTCGGCGACGATGGCCGCGACTGGGCCATTGAAATCAACCCTCGGCTCAGCACGTCGTACGTCGGCCAGCGGGCGCTGGCCTTGGCAAACATCGCGGAGTTGATGCTGAAGGCTGTGCGCCGGGCAGCGGTTCACCCGCCGCAGTGGCGTGAGGTGCGGGTAACATGGACTGCGGACGGGCAGGTCTTGCCTCCATAGCAAGCGGTTCCGTAGGGTGGGCCGAGTGGAGCGAGTCCCACCGGGA
>CAZNSL010000787.1:0-3267 GCA_964574975.1 uncultured Alcaligenaceae bacterium
AACGTCGGTGGCTGCAACCAGGGCGCGTGCCACGGTTCGCCGGCCGGCAAGAACGGCTTCCGCCTGAGCCTGCGCGGCTCCGACCCCGCGGCCGACTTTTTGGCGCTGACCCACGACCTGTTTGCTCGCCGCAGCGATCGGCTCGACCCGACCGCGAGCTTGATGCTACGCAAGGGTCTCGGCGCGGTGCCGCACGAGGGCGGGCCGCGCTGGCGCGACGGGACGGTTCCCTTGGAGCGAGTCCGCGCCTGGCTCGCCGCCGGCGGGCCGGACGATGCTTCAGCGCTCGCCGTCGTCGGCCTCGATATCCTGCCGGGGCCGCGGCTGTTGGCCGCCCCGGCCAAGGAGCAACAACTGGCCGTGGTGGCGCGTTTCGCCGACGGGTCCAAACGCGACGTGACCCGGCTAACGGTGTTCTCGTCGAGCGACGGCGCGACCGCGGCCATCGGCGACGCCGGACGCGTCGAGTTCGAGAAGCCCGGCGAGGTCGCGGTCCTGTGCCGCTACCTCGACGAGATGCGTTCCGTGCGGCTGACCTATGTCGAGCCGCGTTCGGACTTCGTTTGGTCGGAACCGCCGGCGACCAACCCGGTCGATCGGGCCATCGCCGCGAAGCTGGAACTGCTCCAGATCGCGCCGTCGGGGCTGTGTACCGACGCCGAGTTCCTGCGCCGCGCCACGCTCGACCTGACCGGCCGACTGCCGACGCCGGAGGAAGCTCGCGCCTTCCTCGCCGATGCCGACGCGGACAAGCGGACGAAGGCGACCGACCGGCTCCTGGCGTCCCCGGCATTCGCCGATTTCTGGGCGCTCAAGTGGTCGGACCTGCTGCGCGTCGGCCGCAAGGCGATGCAGCCGAAGGGAGCGCTGGCCCTGCACGACTGGCTGCGCGAGCGGCTGGCCACCAATGCGCCGTTCGACGCCGTTGCACGCGAGCTGCTGACCGCGAGCGGGTCGAGCGCGGCGGAGCCGGCGGCGAACTACTACCGGGTGTCCCACGACCCGCAGGTCCTCGGCGATGCGGTGGCGCAACTCTTCTGCGGCGTGCGCTTGCAGTGCGCCAAGTGCCACAACCACCCGTTCGAGCGCTGGACGCAGGACGACTACCTCGGCTTCGCGGCGTTCTTCGCCCGCGTCCGCACCAAGCCAGACCCGGCCGTGACTGCGAAGGGAGGCCAGTCGCCCGCGGAAATCGTCTTCACCGACCGGGCCGGCGAGGTGACGCACCCGCGCACCGGCAAGCCGGTTGCGCCGCGACCCCTGGGTGGTGCGGCCGTTCCTAGCGATGGTGACCGTCGCGTGGCCCTGGCCGACTGGCTGACGGCGGCCGACAACCCGTTCTTCGCCCGGTCGGTGGCCAACCGCGTGTGGTATCACCTGTTCGGCCGCGGCATCGTCGAGCCGGCCGACGACTTCCGCGATTCCAACCCTCCCAGCCACGATGCCCTGCTCGACGTGCTGGCCCGCGGGTTCGTCGAATCGAAGTACGACCTGCGGGCACTGGTGCGGACGATTGTCGAATCGCGCGCCTACCAGCGGAGTACGACGCCGACGTCGTCGAATGCCGACGACGTGCGCCACTTCGCCCGCGCGATACCGCGGCCACTCTCGGCCGAGCAACTGCTCGACGCTCTGTGCGACGCGACGGGCGTGCCGGAGAAGTACGCCGGCTTCCCGACCGGCACGCGGGCGGTGCAGTTGCCCGACGGCGAGAATGGGCACCCATTCCTGAAGGCGTTCGGCCAGCCGGCCCGCGAGCTGGTCTGCGAGTGCGAACGCGACGCGGAAAGCAACCTCGCCCAATCGCTGCAAATGGCGATTGGCCCGACCCTGGCCGCAAAGCTGCGGGCCACCGACGGCCGTCTCGGGCGACTGTTGGCCGCGAAGGCCAACGCCGCCGCGATTCTCGACGAGTTGACGTTAGCCGCGTATGGCCGCCCGGCGACGGAGGCTGAGTTGCGGGCCGCCCGCGATTACGTGGCGAAGGCGAAAGATGCACGAACCGGCTGGGAGGACGTGCTGTGGGCGCTTCTGAACTCGCAGGAGTTCCTGTTCCGGCGATAAGGGTCCTGGTTTCAGGAGCGGCTTGACGACCGGCCCACAGCTTGCGACCATGGGGGCATGCCCCGCAAAGTCCGCGAGCTAATTCGAGACTTGGAGCGGGCCGGATTCGTTGACCGGGGCGGCCGGGGCAGCCATCGGAATTACGAACATTCCCAGGGCGGTCGGGTAACGATCTCCGGTCAGCCTGGCGACGACGCCAAACCCTATCAGGAGCGCGAAGTTCGGCGGGCGATCCAGGCGTCGCAGCCGGGCGAATCCTCCGAAGAGACACCGCCGGTCGAAACGGAGCGAGGAGCGGAAGAATGAACGACGCCGCGAGGTATATCAAGATCGTGGAGTGGTCGGACGCGGACGGTGCGTTCGTTGGTCGATGCCCCGGAGTTATCGGGCCGTGCTGTCACGGCCCGGACGAGACCGAGGTGTATCGGGAGTTGTGCGCAATTGTGTCGGATTGGCTCGCGCTGATGCGCCGTGAGGGCCAGCCGCTGCCGCCGCCGACTGCCGGGCGCGAACTCGCCAAGATGCTGGTCTGACGGGCCGGCGGGCCACGTGTCGCCAATAGAATGTCCCTCGGCCGCAGCGTGCGGCGGAGGCGACCAACTTTGCTGACCGTCGAGAACCTGCGAAAGCTCTACGGCCGAACGACGGCCCTGGCCGGCGTTTCGTTCCGCGTCGAGGCGGGCGAGATGTTCGGTCTGCTCGGGCCGAACGGGGCCGGTAAGTCGACGCTCCTATCCATCGCCGCCGGTCTCATCCCCGCCACCTCGGGTACCGCCACGCTGCTCGGCGAGCCGCTCGCGCCGGCCAACCGCGACGTCCGCCGCCTCGTTGGCATCGTGCCGCAGGACCTCGCCATCTATCCCGAACTGACGGCCCGCGAGAACCTGGCGTTCTTCGGCGCGCTCTACGGCATGGCCGGCGCGGCGCTCGCAGCGCGCACCGTCGAAGTCCTCGGCACCATCGGACTGGCCGATCGCGCGGACCACCGGGCGGCCACCTTCTCCGGCGGCATGAAGCGGCGGCTGAACCTCGGCTGCGGCCTGATGCACCGGCCGCGTATCCTCTACCTGGACGAACCGACGGTCGGCGTCGATCCGCAATCGCGCAACCATATCTTCGAGGGCGTTCGCCGGCTCAACGCCGCAGGCACCACCGTCATCTACACCAGCCACTACATGGAGGAGGTGCAAGCGCTCTGCTCGC
>CAZNSL010000788.1:0-3264 GCA_964574975.1 uncultured Alcaligenaceae bacterium
CCCGGAAGGTTACGGTAGCCCTGGCGTCGTGCCGGCCGCGTCTGTGGCCCCCGCAGGTGTGCCGGTGAGCGTCTCGACGGGCGCGCCGATCCCCGTGACACCGACGCCGGCGGCGACGGTGCCGGCGGTTCCGGCGACCGAGTTGCCCGCGACGAAAGACGAACCGGCCAAGGAGAAGATTGGCCTACCGAAGGAGTTTTGACCGCCCGCCGAGGGCGCGGGCCTCGCCGCCCGCGCCCCGACTCGCCCTGCGTCGGGAAGTTCGCCGGTATCGACCGCAACCAGGATGTACAGCCGGATGAAGTGTATTTGCGGTCGATGATGCCGATCACGGCGGCGAAAACTTAACCGCGGTTAGCGTAGACCGACGTGCCGACTAGACGCAGGTACGCTTCGAGTCGCAGACCATTCACTCGGCGGCCAGGCTGCACAGTTCGGTGTGAACGAGCGGCAACAGGTCCGCCTCGTCGCGAACGTCGAAGGCGGTCGCAGCGTTGAGGAGGTGGGTCACGTCGGCGAGCGGCGAGTTTACACCCAGTCTTACACGAATGGTAGAATGGGCGGCGGAGGATTCGGCCATGTCGCTGCGCGACCATTTCCGACCGCCGGTGAGCAAATTCGCAACGTGGGAGGGGTTCCATGCCCTTTGGCCGAGTACGATGGCCATGCAGCTCGCCCGCAAGTTGCCGCCGGGCTTCGTCGTCGAGCCACGCGTTCACCTAGGAACTTTTTTTGAAATCGACATCTCCACGTACGAGCGCGACGACGCCCCTCAGCCGGCCTTGGCCGACACCAACGGCAACGACGGTGTCGCGGCTGCTACATTTGCCGCGGCCCGGCCGACGTTGACGCTCGAAACCGACCTTCCCGACCAGTACGTCTACGAGGTCCGCGTCTACGATGTCGAGCGCGAGCGGCGACTCGTCGCGGCCGTCGAAATCGTCAGCCCCGCCAACAAGGATCGCCCGGAGAGCCGGCGGGCGTTCGTCGCCAAGACGGTGGCCCTCTTGCAACAGGGCGTCTGCGTTTCTCTGGTCGATCTGGTCACGGTGCGACACTTTAACCTGTACGCCGATCTTCTCGATCTCATCGACCGCCGCGACCCCGCGCTCGGAGCCGAACCGCCTGCCACCTATGCCGCCACCTGCCGAGGACGAACGGGCGAACGCAAACCGCTGTTGGATGTGTGGTACGCTCCGCTCATCGTTGGCCAACCGCTACCGGGTCTGCCGCTGTGGCTGACCGACGACCTCGCCGTGACGGTCGAACTGGAGGCGAGCTACGAGGAGACGTGCCGGACGCTGCGAATCCCGTGACGGCTTCGAGACAGCGTCGCGGCCCATGTCCAACTCTCGTCGAGCCACTTCGCCGCTGTACACGAATCGGCCGAGCTTGTGCGGTATCGGTCTCCGGGAGAGTGCGAGGACGTTCCATTCGATCAATGCGTGGCAACGAGAGAAAACCCCTCACGGTGAGGGTGGGTTTTCCGCCGGCGCGGCCGTATCCTCTGGCCATTCGACATCGCGGTAGACGTCGGCCAATGGCACCGCGACCGGCACGGACGTGAGGGCAAACTCGCCGGCGAGGTCGTCGCACGTAGTCAGCAGCCACCGGCCGTCGGCCTGACGGGCGAACACTTGCACCAGCGGCTGGGTTTGGCTCACCAGCACGATTTCGCGGATCGATGCCAGCTTTTGGTAATGGCGGAACTTGGCCCCGCGGTCGTAGCCCTCGGTGGACGGGGACAGGATTTCGACCACGACGACCGGGTTGACCAGAGTGTTCGCGTCGGCCGGGTCGTACTCCGGTCGGCCACATACGATCACGATGTCCGGGTAGGTGTACAGGCCCGTCCGCGGGATCATCACTCGCTGGTCGCTCGACATCGTCCGGCACGACTCGCCCTTGAGGCGAGCGTGAAGCTCACCGACGAGGTTATCCTTGACGATGTTGTGCGGCGGATTGGCCCCCGTCATGGCGAACATCTCGCCGTCGTAGAACTCACTCTTGATCTCGGCGGCGGCTTCGATGACCAGGTATTCGGCCACGGTCAGTTTCCGTGGCTTGGGAATCCCGGACATGGCGGCACCTCCGTTTGCGATTCTACCGCGCCGACTACCCCGCGGTGCGCTGTCGCCGGCGCGGCTTGCCCATCGCCGGCTCTACTCGCGGCGTAGTGGCCGACGGCGGTGGGGCCGGCACCGGCATTGACCGACGGGCCGCGCTCTCCTCTGCCAGCTTCAAGAACCGCTCCTGACTGCGCAGCGGCGGGTCGTTCCGCTGCGGCTCGACGCGGCGATACGTCCCGTCGGGTTGCATCTCGCGTGCCTTGACGTTGTCGGCCATCGTCGTCGCCAGTATTTCGTCGATCAGCCGGGCCTTCAGGTCGGCTTGCTCCACCGGCCAAAGGACTTCGACCCGGCGGCTCAGGTTGCGGTCCATCAGGTCCGCGGAGCCGACGTACACCAGCGGGGTGCCGGCATTGGCGAAGTAGTAGATGCGGCTGTGCTCCAGGAAGCGGTCCACGACCGAACGCACGCGGATCGTTTCGGAGACGCCAGGCACTCCCGGCCGTAGGGCGCAGATACCGCGGCAGGCGAGGTCGATTTTGACGCCGGCCTGGCTGGCTCGATAGAGCGCCTGGACCACCGCTGGCTCCAAGAGGCCATTGAGCTTGGCAACGATGTGACCGCCCTTGCCAGCCTTCTGGTGAGCGATCTCCTGTTCGATCCGCTCCAAGAAGAACGACTGCATCCGGCTCGGGGCAACCACGAGTTTGCGCCACGTCGGTAGCTCGCAGTAGCCGGTCAGGTAGTTGAAGAGCGCCGACGCGTCTTCGCAGAAGTCGGGGTTGCAGGTGAAGAAACTCAGGTCGGTGTAAATGCGGGCCGTCGTCGGGTTGTAGTTGCCCGTCGCCAGGTGGACGTAGCGGCGGATGCCGTCGTCCTCGCGGCGGACGACTAGCGAAATCTTGCAGTGCGTCTTGAGGCCCACGAAGCCGAAAACGACGTGGACGCCGACCTTCTCCAGTTCGCGCGACCAGAGAATGTTGCGCTCCTCGTCTAGCCGGGCCTTCAGTTCGATGACGGCCGTCACCTGCTTGCCGCGATCGGCCGCCCGCTGCAAGGCCCGCACCACCGGCGAATCGCTGGAGGTGCGGTAGAGTGTCTGCTTGATGGCCAATACGCGGTCGTCGCTGGCGGCTTGTTCGATGAAATCCACCACCGGCCCGAACGATTCGTACGGGTGGTGCAGCATCACGTC
>CAZNSL010000789.1:0-3262 GCA_964574975.1 uncultured Alcaligenaceae bacterium
AGCCTACGGTGGAATTTGGCGTGCGGGGTGTGGTCAGCTTTACGTTGCGGGTCATGCAGCCTCCGGGTGGGGACGATTGACGTTGGCAGGGAACTGGCAACCCGTGTACCAGATCGCCGAAACCGAGGAAAACGAGTCGCGCCGGCATCCTGCGCGGCGACGGATTCACCACCGGCGGCGAACCGTTCGCCAGTCGGCGGCGATTTCACTGGGACTCTTTTGCCGCACGATACGGCTCCGTATGTATGATTGGACAGAGTCGAGTCGGCTCACTCGCACAAGGTGTCGCACCGTGGCTGAGCAACCGCGCGTTCTGGTCGTCGATGCCCACGACGGGGATGCCGCGCCCGGCGAATGGTCCTGGGCCGAAGCCGTTCCCATTGGCGACCTGGCGACCGCTCTGCGGCTGGCGCAAGATGCAACCATCGCGGGGGTATTCGCGGCGACGGGGCAGACCGCTGTCCGCGCCCAGGCCGACCGGCTCCAGCAGGCAGTCCACATCCTCGACACAATGCAAGACGGCGTCGCAGTCCTCGACGAGTCGCTCAAAGTCGTCTGGTGCAACCCCGCCTTCGAGCGCTGGGACGGCACCGCTGGGTTGGGGCGACCGCTACAAGAGACTTTGCACTGTTTCCAAGCCCTCAACCCCGGCCAGGGGCCGTTCGCCGACGCGATTGCCCACGGTGTCGGAACGGTCAGGCTGCCGTGCGACTGCGACCGATACCTCGAACTGCGCGTCACCCTGGTGCCCAACTCGCTGCCCGATCACCCGTACTTTATCGTCCAGGTCCACGACGTTTCCCGTGCCGAACGCCGTCAGCAGAAGCTCGACGCCCTTCATCACTCCGGGCGGGCGCTCAACAACCTCGATGCCAGCGAAGTGGCCGACACGGACGTGGCCGAGCGCGTCGAACTGCTCAAGCACAACGTGCGTCAGCTCATCCGCGACATGCTGCACTACGACGTAATCGAACTGCGCTTGCTCGACCGTCGCACCGGCGCGCTGGAGTCGCTATTGCAGGAAGGAATTACGGCGGAGGCATCGCGGCGACCGCTCTTCGCCTCCGAGACCGGCAACGGCGTCACTGGCTACGTCGCGGCGACCGGCAAGAGTTACTTGTGCCACGATACTGAGAAGGACCCACTCTACATCGAGGGAGCGGTGGGGGCGCGCAGTTCGCTGACGGTGCCCCTGATCGCTGGCGACGAAGTGATCGGCACCTTCAACGTCGAAAGCCCGCGGCCGAACGCCTTTACGGAGGAGGACCTTCAATTCGCCGAGATGTTCGCGCGTGAGGTGGCGCAGGCGCTGCACACATTAGAACTGTTGTCGGCCCAAAAGCAGTGTACCGGCTCGGTCGCGGTCGAGGCGATCGGCCGGGAAGTCGCCATGCCGGTGGACGATATCCTGGCGGCGACGACGGCACTGCTCGCCGGTACGAATGGCAGCGACCCAGAGATGGCCGCTAAGCTCAAACTCATCCTCGCCCGCGCCCGCACCATCAAGGACCATATCGCACAGGCCGGAGAACCCTACGCCCTACCGCCACCGGCCGCGGGTACGGCGCAGGCGAAGCTCAAGGGGATGCGAGTCCTCGTCGTGGACGGCGACGAACGGACGCGGAAACTGGCGCACTCCGCGATCGGCAAACTCGGCTGCCAGGTCGAGACGGCGGGCACCGCGCAGGAGGCGGTCGCCTTGGCCCAGGCGGCCCACTACGACGCGATCCTCCTCGACATCCGCCCGCCGGGCATGTCCGGCTACGAGGCGTTCTGCAAGCTCCGAGCCGCCCGGCCCGAGGCGCGGATGGTGATGGTGAAGGGGTTCGGCTACGACGAGTCGCACGCCGCCGTCAAAGCGAGGGCTGACGGGTTACGGTTCGAAGTATACAAGCCGTTCCTGCCCGATCAACTCGTTCGGGTGCTCGGTGCACCTGAGCCTCAGTGAGCCAGCCCCCGCCGCTGGCCCATAGGATTGGAGACCGACTCGGGATGGCTTGGGCTGCCGAACTCGTCCTCTTTGCCGCCGCGTGGTTCGGGCACGCCTTCCTGTGGACGGTGATCCTCAACCTCATCTTCGCGCAAGCGATCTGGCGCTGGCTTCAGAAGCGGTTCCGCGAGGTCGTTGCCGTTGTCGTCTTCTCCTTTCCCATCGCGCTCGCCGCCTTCTACTTCGGCCGGATGCGCGAACTGGCGACCGACGCTTTCGGTGCCGACCGGCTTGCGGCCGGTTACGTCTGGCTCTGTTGGCTGACGGCATTCCTCTACGTCCCCGTGTGTACTTTCCTACGCTCGCGCCGCCGACCACTGCGAGCGGTCGATTCGCTGACCGGCCAGGTGCACGATGTCGCTGCCCGCCTCGGCGAGAAGCCCGTCGGCGACGGCAAGAAGTGGCGGCTGTCGCTATTGCCGTACAACCAGTGTTTCACCGTCGAGCTATGCGAGGTTACACTGCGGCTGCCACGGCTACCGGCCGCGTGGAACGGGTTCACGATCTTGCACCTGACCGACCTGCACTTCTGCGGCACGCCGGATCGGGCATACTACCGCGAAGTGTTCGACCTGGCCCTTGCGGTCGGGACGCCAGACCTGATCGCTATCACCGGCGATGTCGTGGACAGCTACCACCACCACCGCTGGATCGTACCGCTCATCGGCCGACTGAAGGCGACACACGGCGTCTACGCCATCCTCGGCAACCACGACCGCTTTCACGACCCGGCGATCGTCCGCAAGCGCCTCAAGCGGGTCGGGGTGAAGGTGCTGGGTAACAGTTGGGAGACAGTGGACGTGCGCGGCGAACCGCTGGTCGTGATTGGCCAGGAGGCTCCGTGGTTCAAGCCGGCCCCGGACCTGTCGCATGCCCCAACCGACCCGTTTCGACTGTGTCTGAGCCACACGCCCGATCACATCCGCTGGGCGCGGAAGCACGGCGTCGATCTGATGCTGGCCGGCCACGTCCACGGCGGACAGGTACGTGTACCCGTCCTCGGCTCGCTGTTCGTGCCGAGCCTGTACAGCCGCAAGTACGACTGCGGAGCGTTCGCGGAGGGACCGACATTGATGTATGTGAGCCGCGGCCTAGCGGGGCGCGAGCCACTGCGCTACAACTGCCGGCCGGAAGTGACGCGGATCGTTCTCAGGAAGAATTAGCCACAGATGAACACAGATAAACACTGATGAATACATGATATTTATCTTTTATTCATCAGTTTTTATCTGTTTTAATCTGTGGCTAATTCTTCTTCAACTCGACGACGAT
>CAZNSL010000790.1:0-3261 GCA_964574975.1 uncultured Alcaligenaceae bacterium
CGCGGGCCGATGATCTGTTGCACCTCCTCGGTGTAGCGGCGGGTCATCCGTTCCTTCTCGCCCATCGACAGCGTCGCCGGGTCGCAGGCAATGCCGCCCTTGGCCCCACCGAACGGCAGACCCATGATGCCGCACTTCCACGACATCCACATCGCCAACGCCGCAACTTCGCCGAGGTCCACCGCGGGGTGGTAACGCAAGCCGCCCTTGGCCGGGCCGCTGGTTAGCGAGTGTTGCACGCGGAAGCCGACGAAGCCTTCGGTGTGGCCGTCGTCCATGCGGATCGGCACGCTGACGACCAGCGCTCGCTTCGGTTTGGAGAGGCGTTCGAGAACGCCTGCGTCGAGATCGACGTGGGCGGCCACGGCGTCGAGTTGGCGGAGAGCCATCTGGAAGGTGGGGGACCCCTCGAAGAGGGGGATCGGTTTGTTCGACCGAGCCGGGACCGGGCGGCGGCTAGCGGCCCCGTCGGGCAACCGCGTTGCCTCACCGACGACACTTACGGGCATGCGAAAGACTCCTTGCAAGGGGAGAGGATGGACCCTGCACTAAGGACCGTTCATTCTATGGCGGAACGACCCGGCGCGAAACGTAATCGGCCGACAACATCATAGGGCCGTACTGGCGGCTCCGGGCGAAGGGTGCTACCATCACCACAGCGGCCAAAGTCGGCCGCCGACCGAGGCGACACCGGATGACACCCCGCTCGAGCCTGGCCGCGTTTGCCGTAACGCTCATCGTCATAACGGCGTTCGCCACCGCTCAGGACAACGGCGTACACCTGGGGATGTCCCCGACCGATGTCCGTGGCCGGTTCGGGTCGCCCGGCCGGGTGGTCCGGCAAATCCTTTACCGCCGTCATATTGAACAGTGGGTGTACGAAAGTCCGACAGCCCGACGGGTCGAGTTCAACTGCGTGCGCGGCCGCGAGCCGTACCTCTTGCACGTCGTGCCGTCCGCACCGGGCCGGCCGTGAGCCAAAAGGCAGACTTTTTCGCATTTCTTCTCTTGACATCCGAATCGCGGCTATACTTGGGCAACCCGCAGCCCCAAAAATTTCCGTGTCATTGGCACCGGGATTGCTAGTAGCTCAGACCTTCGTTGAACCCTTAACGGTTCCGCCGCATCCAACATGCGGTTCCGAAGAGTTCGGGATGATCGTTGCAACCTCAGTGTGCTTCCGCGACCGCCACCGGCACGGACGACGAAGCAGCCAGACGACGAAAGGTGGTGAGCCATGGCCCGCCGCGACGCCTTACTCCGCTTGCACCAGACCCTCTCCGGCCGCCGCGCCGAACTGCGCCGTCGGCTCGGTCGGGAGATGAACGACCTCGGCAACCTGAACCACTCCGCGACGACCGGCGATGCGGCCGACGCCGCCTTCGGCACCGGCTCCGACGAGATCGCCTCGCAGCTCGCCGAGCTGGAGGCCAAGGAGCTGCGCCAGGTCGAGTGGGCAATCAAAAAGATCAAGACCGGCTCGTACGGCACCTGCGAGGGCTGCCAGACGAAGATCCCGGTCGCCCGGCTCAACGCGCTGCCGTACTGCACGCTTTGCGTGACCTGCCAGCGCGAACACGAGATCGACGCCCGTTGGGGCGGCGGCCGGCTCGGCGCGACCTGGGAGCAGGTCGCCGAACTCGACGCCAAGGAGACGACGCACGTCGACCTCTCCGAGATGGAGATGGATTACTCGAAGTAACGCCGGTAACGGCGGTAACGACCACAGGCAAGGCCCGCGGCGGGGAGCCGCGGGCCTTGTGCGTTTTGTAACGCGCCGCCGCCGGCGCTCGCCCTAAACGCCGGTCACTTTTTCTCAAGTCGGCCCTGGACGTGGCGCTACAATTGGGCGTCGCACTCTCGCCCCTCTCCCGGCTTTGCGGGAGAGGGGATGGGGGTGAGGGTGCCTTTGCGACCTGAAATTTGAGATTTCAATTCGCACGGCACCCCTCACCCCTCGGCCCCTCTCCTGCAAGCTGGGAGAGGGGGGAAGTCCATTCCACGTCACCCGGCGGGTTCTATCACATGAAGCGAGCCATGTCGGTCCTGGCCTTGTCGGTCTGTTCGTTCCTGGGCGGCTGGGTGGCCGTCCGCTTCGGGCCGGGTACCCCGGCGCGCGTGTTCGCCGACTCGCCCCCAACCACCCTCGGCTCGCCCGACTTCGACACCCTCGGCAGTCGCTTCGAAGCCGTCGCTCGAAAGGCGGGTCCGTTCACCGTTTCCGTCGAAGCCATCAAGACTTCCAGCTCCAATCCCGACGGAAAGGCTAAGACCGTGGAGGACTCCGGCTCCGGCGTCCTCGTGCCCGCCCAGGACGGGAAGGGCGTCCTCGTCTTCACCAACAATCATGTGGTCGCCACTGCCAAGCCGGAACAAATCACTGTCAATTTGGCCGACGGCCGGCTCCTGCGACCGACGCAAGTGCTGACCGACCCAGAATCGGACATCGCCGTCTTACGGCTCGACGCCACGGGGCTGCCGACTGCCACCCTCGGCGACAGCGACCGCGTGCGCGTCGGACAGTGGGTGTTGGCGCTGGGCAGCCCGTTCGGCCTGAACCAGTCGCTGACGCACGGGATCATTTCGGCACGCGAGCGCGGCAGCGTCAGCCTCGGCTCGACGATCCGCATCAAGGACTTCCTCCAGACAGACACGGCGATCAACCCCGGCTCGTCGGGCGGGCCGCTGTTGAACCTCGATGGCGAAGTGATCGGCATCAATACGGCGATTGCGTCGAACACGAACTCCAACAGCGGCGTGTCGTTCGCCATTCCGATCAACCTGGTGAAGCGAGTCTCCCGTCAACTTCAGGAGCGAGGCACGGTGTCGCGCGGTTACCTGGGCGTGTTGCTGGCGTCATCGTTCGAGCCGGCCGACGCCTTGAAGCTCGGTCTGGACCGTTCGCGCGGCGCGCGGGTGGATGCTGTGTACCCCGGGACGCCGGCCGAGGCGGGCGGCTTGAAGGTGAACGACGTGGTGCTGGCGGTCGGCGAGGTGCCGATCAAGAGCGACACCCATCTGATTAACTTGATCAGCGCGCTCCCGGCCGGTCAGAAGGTGCGGCTCCAGGTGTGGCGCGAGCGCCAGACCGCGGCATTGGACGTGACGGTCGGCGATTGGACAACGGGACAGGCGCGCTTCCGCGCGTCGTCGGGGCAATGAAGTGCGGGGATTCCGTAGGGTGGGACGAGTTTTACGAGTCCCACCGCGAAGGTGCAGCGGTTGTGCCTTCGCCGTGGGACGCGGACAACAACTGCCACC
>CAZNSL010000791.1:0-3257 GCA_964574975.1 uncultured Alcaligenaceae bacterium
TCGGATTTCGGATTTCAGACGACGACGGAGGAGGCAGACCATGTCCGGCCATTCCCACTGGGCGACGATCAAGCACAAGAAGGGCGCGATCGACGCGAAGCGCGGCAAGTTATGGAGCAAGCTCAGCCGGGCGATCATCATCGCGGCCCGCCACGGCGGCGGCGACCCGACGATGAACCTCAAGCTCCGCTATGCCATCGACAAGGCCCGCGAGGTGTCGATGCCCAAGGACAACATCGAGCGGGCCATCAAGCGCGGCACCGGCGAGACCGAGGGCCAAACGTTCGACGAGATTACCTACGAGGGCTACGGCCCCGGCGGCACGGCCCTTCTGATCGACATCCTCACCGACAACCGCAACCGCACCAACGGTGAGGTGCGCAAAATCTTCGAGCGCGCCGGCGGCAAGATGGGCTCCAGCGGCAACGTCGCTTACCTGTTCGAGCGCAAGGGCCTGATCGCGGTGGAGTCGGCCGGCGTGGACGAGGATTCGCTGATGGCCGTCGCCCTCGAGGCCGGGGCCGAGGACATGACCGGCTCGCCCGAGGGCTTCGAGATCACGACCGACCCGGCCTCGTTCAACAAGGTGAAGGAGGCGGTCGAAGCCGCCAGCTTCAAGGTGGCCCACGCCGAGGTCAGCCAGGTGGCGAAGGTGCCGAAGGATGTGGACGAGGAGACGGGCAAGAAGGTCGCAAAGTTGATGGAGATACTCGACGATCACGACGACGTGCAACACGTCTACACCGATGCCCACCTCACCGCGGCGATGATGGTAGAGTAAAGCCGAATCCGCGCGACCGCCCGTCGCGTTCGCCGTGCGTAGCTGTCGTCTCGACGGCTCCCGCCGACGGTGGCGCACCATCTCTCGCTTAGACACACGCCACCCGGGTCGGGCGCAAATCCACACCAGACTGACACTTCAACGACCGTGTCGGTGTGCCGGCGTCGGTTTTTTCCGCGCGCCTGTCGGGTTCCGGCCCCCGGCTGCGATTGACCCGGTAGGCCGGCCGACGAACCGGCGAACCCATCGACTCCCTGGATCGAGGACCAATGATGTTGCGCACGTTCTGGCACCGTTTGACCCGCCGCAAGGCTCCGACCCCGAAGGCGCTGTGGCGCGGCCGGTTCTCGCCCCGCTTGGAAACCCTCGGCGACCGCATCGCCCCGGCCGTCACCGCCTTTTTCTCCGCTGGCCAGTTGACGGTCATCGGCGACAACCTGGACAATACCATCGCCGTCAGCCGCAACGCCGCCGGGCAAATCCTGGTCAACGGCGGGGCCGTGGTCGTCCGCGCCGGTAGCCCAACCGTGGCGAACACGAGCCTCATCAGCGTATTCGGCCTGAGCGGCAACGACACGGTCGCGCTCGACGAGGCTAACGGTGCGCTGCCGCGGGCGAACCTGTTCGGCGGCTCCGGCAACGACACGCTTACCGGCGGCTCCGGCAACGACCTGATCTTCGGTCAGGCCGGCAACGATACCCTGCTGGGCAAGGGGGGCTTCGACTTCCTCTTCGGCGGCACCGAGAACGACACCCTGACCGGCGGCGACGCCGACGACCAGGTGTTCGGCGAGTCCGGCAACGACCGCATGATCTGGAACCCCGGCGACGACACCGACCTCAACGAGGGCGGGGCCGGCAACGACACCGTCGAGGTCAACGGCGGCAATGGCACTGAGGTCTTCACCACGACGGCCAACGGTACCCGCGTCCGCTTCGACCGCCTCGACCCGGCCCCGCTCGCCATCGACATCGGCACCAGCGAAAATCTCGTCCTCTACGCCAACGGCGGCGACGACCGATTCTCGGCCACCGGCAATCTGGCCGCCTTGATTCAGATCACCGTGGACGGTGGCACCGGCAACGACACGCTCCTGGGCAGCAACGGCATCGACCTATTGCGTGGCGGCGACGGCGACGACTTCATCGACGGCCAGCAAGGCAACGACGTGGCCTTCCTGGGGGCCGGCAACGACGTGTTCCAGTGGGACCCGGGCGACGGCAGCGACATCGTCGAGGGTCAGGACGGCACAGACCGGATGCTCTTCAACGGCTCGGCGGGCAACGAGATCTTCACCGCGTCGGCCAACGGCGGCCGCCTCCGTTTCACGCGCAACCTCGGCAACATCGTCATGGACCTCGACGATGTCGAGCGCCTCGACCTCAACACGCTGGGCGGTACCGACACGACGACGATCAACGACCTCAGCGGCACCGACCTCGTCGAGATTAACATCGACCAGGCCGGTACCATCGGTGGCACCACCGGCGACGCCACGGCCGATGTCGTCATCGTCAACGGCACCAACGGCAACGACATCATCGACGTGTTCGGTGCGGGCACCTCGGTCTCGGTCATCGGGCTGGCGGCCCGGGTGAACATCGCCAACTCCGAAGGCGCGAACGATGCGCTCGTCGTCAACGCCTTGGGCGGCGACGACGGCGTCACCGCGACCACGCTGCCGGCCGGCGTCATCAAGCTGACCGTGGACGGCGGGGGCGGCAACGACACGCTGCTCGGCTCGCAAGGGGCCGACGTGTTCCTCGGCGGCGACGGCGACGACTTCCTCTTCGGCGACAACGGCAACGACCTGGCTCTGATGGGTGCCGGCGACGACGTATTCCAGTGGGATCCAGGCGACGGCAACGACACCCTGGAAGGCCAGGACGGCAGCGACCGGATGCTGTTCTTCGGCTCCGGTGCCAGCGAGAACATCACGATCTCGGCGAACGGCGGCCGGGTGATCTTCTTCCGCGACGTGGCCAACGTGACGATGGACCTGGACGACGTTGAAGGCATCGAGTTCCGTGCCCTGGGCGGAGCCGACAACATCGTCGTCGGCGACCTCTCCGGTACGGATGTGACGCGGATCGACCTCGACCTGCGCGGTCCCAACAGCGGTGGCGACGGCACGGCCGACACGGTGACGGTCAACGGCACCAACGGGGCCGACCTGTTCGGCGCGGCCGGCGACGCCGGTGGCGTGAACGTGTTCGGTCTTCAAGCCGCGGTCAACATCTTCTTCCAGGAGCAGACCAACGACCGGCTGACGCTCAACGCCCTGGGTGGCGACGACGTTGTGGATGCAACCTCGCTGGAAGCCGACGGCATCCAGCTCACGATGAACGGCGGCCTGGGGGCCGACGTGTTCCGCGGCAGCGAGGGCAACGATCTGATCAACGGCGGCGACGGCAACGACACCGCCTTGATGGGTGCCGGCGACGACGTGTTCGTCTGGAACCCCGGCGACGACAA
>CAZNSL010000792.1:0-3256 GCA_964574975.1 uncultured Alcaligenaceae bacterium
CGGCTCGAGCCGGACCAGGTGGCGGCGCTCGAGCGCGGCATGACCCGGATCCGCCAACTGCTCGACACCAGTCGCTTCGGTCGCGGCGACCCGAACGGCCCCCCGCCGCACTGACGAGCCGGTCGGCAAGCGGTGGAAAGGGGCCGACGAACGCCATAGACTGCGGAGGCGGCCAGGGCTGCGGTCGCCGCGTGGGAACCCCTTTTCCGGAGGCACGGCATGGAACGGCAAAGCCCGTCACCCGCACTGTTTTTCGACACGGTCAACGCCTACGAGCGTACCGAAGCGCTGCGAGCGGCGATCGAACTGGACTTGTTCACGGCGGTGGCCGGGGGGCAGCGGACGGCGGAGCAGATCGCCAGCGCGTGCCGGGCATCGCCGCGCGGCGTGCGCATCCTCGCCGATTATCTCACGATCCTCGGCTTCCTGAACAAGCGCGACGGCCAGTACGAACTCACGGCCGATACCGAAACCTTCCTCAGCCGCACATCGCCCGCGTTCGTGGGCGGCACGTTAGAGTTTCTCCTGACGCCAAAGCTGCGCGAATGCTTCGGGATGCTGACGGAGGCCGTGCGGCGCGGCGGGACGGCGATCTCCGAGGAAGGAACGGTCTCGCACGACAACCCGATCTGGGTCCCGTTTGCCCGCGCGATGGCCCCGCTGATGCAACTGCCGGCCCGGTTGCTGGCCGACCTGATCGGCGGCGCGGCCGAGCAACCGCTGCGCGTGCTGGACGTTGCCGCGGGGCACGGCCTGTTCGGCATTGCCGTCGCCGAGCGCTACCCGCGCGCCCGCGTCACGGCCCTGGATTGGTCGAACGTCCTGGCGGTAGCATCGGAGAACGCCAGCAAAGCGGGCGTCGCCGACCGGCACACCCTGCGCCCCGGCAGCGCCTTCGAGGTGGACTGGGGCGGGCCGTACGACATCGTGCTGCTGACGAATTTCCTGCATCACTTCGATGCCGCGGCCTGCGAGGCGCTGGCGGCGAAGGCATTCGCGTCGCTCGCACCCGGCGGCCGTGCGTTGACGCTGGATTTCATCCCCGAGCCGAATCGCATCGCGCCGCCGGCCGCGGCCGCCTTCGCACTGACGATGCTCGCCACCACGGCTCGCGGCGACGCGTACACCTTTGCCGAATACCAACGGATGTTTGCGAACGCCGGGTTCGCGCGAAGCGAGTTCCACGCCCTGCCGCCGACGATGCAACAAGCCGTGGTATCGTTCCGGGCCTAGCGCTGAGCGGCATCCGACCTTGACCGATCCGCGAGCTTCGGGACAATGGGCGTCTTCCGAAGCGGAGCCGGATTCGTGGTCCCTGGACGGAGCGACTGATGCCGAACACCGTGCGATTTCACCGCGTGCTGCGCACCGCCCCGGAGCGGGTCTACCGGGCGTTCCTCGACGCCGAGGCGAAGGTCAAGTGGCTCCCGCCGAACGGCTTCACGGGCAAGGTCCACCACCTGGACGCGAAGGTCGGCGGCACCTACCGGATGTCGTTCACGAACTTCACCTCCGGCAAGAGCCACTCCTTCGGGGGCACCTACCAGGAACTGGTGCCGCACGAGCGCATCCGCTACACGGACAGGTTCGACGACCCGAACCTGCCGGGCGAGATGCAGGTGACGATCGCGCTCAAGAAGGTGTTCTGCGGCACGGAATTGAGCATCGTGCAGGAAGGGATTCCGGACGTCATTCCCGCGGAGGCGTGCTGCCTCGGCTGGCAGGAGTCGCTGGCCCTCCTGGCGAAGCTCGTCGAGGCCGAGATTCCGGACTGACGCGGCGATCGACGCGCGCCGATACCCGCGTGGAAGCCGGCGCAGTCTGTCGACGGCGTTCCGATTATTCCGGATAAATCGAATAAATAGCTCACGATGGAACGGGCCGGGGGCGCATACTCTACCTTTAACGATAGTGCCGTTGAGTCCCAACGCCTCCGTTCAACGCACCGCTGCCTCGCGGATCGGACAACCGCCCAGCCAAACGACAGACCGGAACGACACCCGCGGCCAGGACGGCCCCTCGACCTTTGGAGGAGGAGCCGATGTCCGCACGCACGTTGATCGCCGCTCTCGCCGCGATGCTGACCGCCGCGACCGCAAACGCACAGGTGGCGCAGTACGTCGTCACGCCACTCGATCATCCGCCCGGCGGTGCTTACTTGACGGGGAGTGCGGTCGGCCTGAACAACGTTGGCCAGGCCGCCACAAACATCGGGACCACGGTCAGCGGGCTTCCGCCGATCCGCGCGGCCCGGTACACGCCGGGGGTGGGCACCGTGGACCTCGGCAGCCTGTTCCCCAACGGCACCAGCCGAGCGGAAGCAATCAACGCCGCCGGACAGGTCGTCGGCAACACCCCAAACGCGCAGGGCAGCACCCGCGCCTTCCGTTACACAGACGGTGTCGGAATGGTCGACCTCGGCGTATTACCGGGCGACATCGTGAGTCAAGCATTCGGGCTCAATGACGCCGGACTAGTGGTCGGCAGTTCGCTAGCCTCGTCGGGCGTTGAGCGCGCATTCCGCTACACGACGGTCGGAGGCATGACCGACTTGGGCATACCTCCGGGCGCGATCGCCAGCCGGGCCACTGCCGTTAACAATGCCGGAGAGGTTGTCGTCACAGGAGCCTTGGCAGGGGGTGCGCTCCGCACGTTCCGCTACACCGATGCCAATGGCTATCAGAATGTCGGCACTCTCGCTGGCGACACCGAAGCCGAGGCCATCAACGCCTCGGGCGTGGTCGTCGGTGCTTCGCGCAACACCGCTGGCCAAAAGCGGGCGTTCCGGCACACGGCCGCGGGCGGGCTACAAGACCTGGGCACCCTGCCCGGCTTTACGGACAGCTTCGCGGATGGCATTAACGCCGCGGGCGACATCGTCGGCCGGGTCGCCGACCTCGTCGGCGGGGACCGGGCGTTCCTTTACCGAGACGGCCTGGGTATGGTCAACCTCAACACCCTGATCGGCAGTGGGACCGGGTGGACGCTGTCGGAGGCCACCGCCACTAACGACTTCGGTCAGATCGCGGGCTTTGGCCTGTTCAACGGCAACCCGCGGGGCTTCCTGCTGACGCCGATCCCAGAGCCTTCGGCCCTGCTGTTGGCGTCGGCCAGTGTCGCGGCCGGGGCAGTGGTTCGTCGATATCGACGCAACGTGCATCCGGCTGGTCCCAGCAAACGTTGAATTCCTCAACTCGATAATTGAGCGACCGGGGGAGTGTGGCGGCGGCGCAGCCCCCACCAGCGCCCAGGTGCT
>CAZNSL010000793.1:0-3256 GCA_964574975.1 uncultured Alcaligenaceae bacterium
ACGGTGTCGTAAAAGAGGCGGAAGACCGAGTCGCCGTCGTTCTGGTAGTTCTTGGCCGAGTTGATGCCGCCCTGGGCCGCGATCGAGTGCGCCCGGCGCGGGCTGTCCTGGTAACAGAAGCACAGTACGTGGTAGCCGAGTTCCGACAGCGTTGCTGCGGCCGCCCCGCCGGCGAGGCCCGAACCGACGACGATGACGGTGTACTTGCGCTTGTTGGCCGGGTTGACCAACTTCATGTCGAAGCGGTGCTTCGTCCATTTCTCGGCGAGCGGCCCGCCGGGGATTTTCGCGTCGAGGTTCATGCGGTTTCGACTCACTTGAAGAGCGCGATCGGCGGCTCGCCCGGTACGTCGCGGCCAACCAGCCCGGTCATCACGGCGAGCGGCATGGCGATATTGCCCGCGGCCACGATGACGGCGAGGGTCAGGCCGATCCTGCGCAATGTCGGCCAGATTCGCGGGCTGCACCAGCCGAGCGACTGGAACGTGCTGGCGATACCGTGGCTGAGGTGCAGGAACAGGAACACCTGGGCGACGATGTATGCCAACGACACCGCCACGTTGCGGAAGCCGTAGACGGCCATCGCGTACACATCGTGCCGCTTCGGATCGGTCGGGTCGGTCAGGTCGAGGAAGTTCTTTGCGCCTGGGGCCGTCGCGGCAACCGCGCCGAAGGTGAAGTGCAACAGGTGGAAGACGACGAACGCCAGGATGACGATGCCGGTCAGGGCCATCTGCCGGCTGGCCCACGACGCCTGCACGGTGTTCTGGTAGGCGTAGGCCGTCGGTCGGGCGGCCCGGTTGCGGCGATGGAGTCGCAGGGCCAACGACAGGTGCAGCACGAACGCGAACAGGAGGCCGCCGCGAGCTAGCCACAGCAGTGCGCCCCGTTCCTTGAGGAATAGCGCGTAACTGTTGAGGGCGTCGCGGCCCTTGAAGAGCAGCAGGTTGCCGCTCATGTGGGCGACGACGAAGCCGGTCAGGGCCAGGCCGGTCAGAGCGACGAGGAACTTACTACCGACCGTGGAACCGAGGGGAACCAGGAGCCATTGCGAGAGCGGGGTGCCGGCGTCGTTGGGGCGAGCGGCGCGCTTCGAGGCGGTGGCGGTACTCATGCGGCAGGTCGTTCCGGGGGGAGCCGTGCGTCTACTGCAATCTTAGGCTTGCGGAGCACAAACGACGACAGGTGTCGTTTCGCGATCGACTCACCTTGGTTCCTCCCAAGTGCCCGTAGTGCCCGTAGGGTGGGACGAGTGCGAGATCGGAAGAGCACACGTCTGAACACCAGTCACACAAGCTAATCGCGTGTGGCGGCGGGTGCGTGTAAAGCGGGGGGGGGGGGGGGGTCGTTGGGGTGGTTGTACCACCGCTAACGATCTTTACCTACCGTTTGTAGGGTGGGACTCGCTCCACTCGTCCCACCCTACGGAACACGACGCGGGCCATCGGCCGCAATTCCGCCTTGATTTGCTCGAGTCCGCCGCTATAGTTCGCCGCCTTCCGACGGTTCGATCTTATGCGTGCGGGGGTGCGGATGCGTCCGGCGGGACGAGTGCGATCGCTGACGGTCGGGCTGGCGCTCGCGGCGCTGGCCGGCTGCATCAACGTCACCACCGGCCCGCGGGCGACGCCGTTGACGGTGCCGGTCCAGGCCGAGCGGGTCGCCTCCTCAGCGAAGTCTCGCGCCATCATGCAACCCGCCTACGCCACCAAGCCCGTCGACGCGGTCAACGCCCTGAAACCGTACCGCGTCGCGCCGCTGCCCGAGGCCGCCCCGAAGGTCGTGCCGGCCGGTCTCGTGTTCGCCACCGAGTCGGCTCCGCCGGCAGAGCTTCCCGACATCGTGCAGGTTTCCGGGCAGGTTGACCCGCCGCTCGTCGAGGCGCTGCGAGCGTTCGCGGCGAAGCAGCCGGAGCAGGCAAACCTGTTTCTGATTCGCTTCGACAAGCCGAATCAGGAACTGCTCGCGGCCCTGCTGCCGCTGGCCGTCCGGATCGGCGACGGCAGCCTGCGCAACGCCGACCCGGACGAACTCGCCGCCGTCGTGGACAAGCTCGCCGCGTTGGCCGCGGCTCTACGCGACCGGGCGGCCCTACAGGTCCCGAAGATGTGCTTCTGCCGCCCACTGCCGGCTCCCGCTCGCTTCGGTTCCTACGAGCTGCTCGGCGACAACCCGACGTTCCGGCCCGGCGAGATGGTGGCCGTCTACCTGGAGCTGCGCAACTTCTCCTGCCAGCCGAACCACGGCGACTACCAGACGCAAGTCGGCGTCAGCGTCGAGGTGCTGGACGCCGACGGCCGTGTCGCTCTGCGCTTCGATAAGTCGCAGACCGATCCGAGCCTGTCGCCGCGGCTGGATTACAGCAACGTGGTCCGCTTTACCCTCCCGGAGCTTCCGCCGGGAACCTACGCGCTCGCGCTGAAGGCGAGCGACGTACCGACGGGGCGCACGGCCCGGCGGCGGCTCGAGTTCCGCGTGACGGCGAAGGACGCTGGAGGTGGTTCGTGAACGCGCTTCGGAGTTACACCCTGGTCGCGGGCCTCGTCGTTGCCGGCGCAGCCTCGGCTCAGACCGCCGCGCCGCAGAAGGTCTATTCGAACAAGGCCGAGTTCGCCCTGCCGGTCAAGCTCAGCGACCACGACATGAGCCGCCTCGCGGAATTGAAGTTCTGCGTCCGGCCTGTCGTCCCCGGCAAGCCGCCGGAGTGGTACCTGGTCGAGACGGCCCCGCCGACCAAGACGAAGTTCAGCTTCACCGCACGCGGCGACGGCGAATACTGGTTCCAGTTCGTCACGGTCGACAAGCAGGGCAACACCGGCCCCGCCGACCTCGACCGCGAGCTGCCGGCCCTGATCGTCGTGGTGGACACGACACCGCCCGAGGTGGAAGTCCGGCCGATGACCGCCGCGTCCGGGGTGGCGTTCTTGCAGGCGACCGTCCGCGACCTCAACGCCGACCCGTCGTCCTTGAAGCTGGAGGTGCCGACCCGCGACAAGGGCTGGAAAGCACTGGAGCCGCTCGGCCAATCGACGGGCGTCTACCGCATCCCCGATCCGACCGTCCTGAAGGGCATGGTGCGGGCGACGGCCACCGACCTCGCCAAGAACAAAGTCGTGCGCGAGATCGACCTGACGCAGCCGGTCGTGCCGGCCCGGGCGCTGGCCCCGGCCGTGCCACTGACGCCGACCCCAGAGCCGCCGCCGGCCGTGGCCGCGGGCCCGCGCGCCGCCGAGCGCGTCGCCACGCCAGTCCCGCC
>CAZNSL010000794.1:0-3253 GCA_964574975.1 uncultured Alcaligenaceae bacterium
GCCAAGCTCGTCCCACCCTACGGGTCGCCTACGGATCGCCGCGTCGCGGGGTCTAGCAACCGGCGTCGCTCCGACATCACGGAATCGTTACGCCAAATCGATCGCGGAACGCGCCGAAGTCGAACGCGTTGATCGCGCCGCTCAAGTCGAAGTCCAACGCCTCGACGTACGCCGGGTTGCCGGTGGACGTGCCGAAGGCGTCGCGGAACGCGCTGTAGTCGAAGGCGTTGACCGTCGCGTTGCCATCCGAGTCACCGAACAGGCGGTGGAAGACCAACGGCGCGACCGACTGCAACTGGTTGCGGGCGATGTCGAGGACGCGGCTCGAGTCCACCGTCAGCGCGTATCGGCCGTCGGTGAGCGAGCCGAACTCGGTCGTGTCGGCGAAGGTGATCGTCACCTCCGTGTGGCCGCCGACCAGAGCCGATGTTGCGTTCAACGCCACGGTGCCGCCGCCCACCTTCGTCAGTGTAAACGCCCCGGGGACATCGTTGTTGTCGAACGTCACCGTTTCGTCGAACGTCACCGTCAACTGGGTCACGCGCGACGCGCTCGCCGGGGCGACCAGGGTCGCGGTCGGTGCGACCGAATCCGCCCGCTGGCCGAAGTTGAATCCGGTCGCCGGCCCGGTTCCAACGGGCACGCCGTAGAAGTTGTCGGCGGGCAGCGTGGCCCCCTGACCGGCCAGGTAATCGAGGCGGATGGCGTGGAAGCCTGTGCCCACCGGCAGGCGGTAGTTGCCCAGTGCATCGGTCGTCGTGGACGCCTCGCCGCCGTTGAGGATCCCGTCGCCGCTGAAGTCGTCGTACACGACGCGGCCGGCCTGGCCCGTTTCGCCGGCGTCCGGCGCGCCGTTGCCGTTGGTGTCGTTGAAGACGCGGCCGTAGACGGCCGGGTCGCTGCGGATCTGGCCCACATCGAAGTTCGCCGTTGACGTGCCGGTCGGTAGGCTGACGGCGAACGACGCCGCGCCGGTCGGCGTGGTGCCGGCCGGGCCGAAGCGGCGGAAGACGTGGTTGCCCGTGGGCACGCCCGAGAAGCTGAAGGTGCCGGCGGCCGAACTGACGGCGGTCTGCTCGCCCGCGTCGAAGCCGCCGCTGTTGTTCGTGTCGCGGTAGACGGTGACGCCGGCCAGCGGCGGGTCGGCCGGGCCGCGGACACCGTCGGCGTCCCAGTCCTCGAAGGCGACGCCGCTGACCTGGATCGGCTGCCCGAAGGTGAACTCGCGGATGAAGTCGCCGCCGGGGGTGCCGTTGGCATCGCCATCGAGGGCGGTGCCGAACGGGTTGCTCAGGGCCGACGACTTGGCGACGAAGCGGTAGCGGTCCTGCGGCATCGAGCCGATGGTCATGGCGAGCGTGTTGGTGCCGACGCGGTAGGTCGCGCCGGCGGTCAGGGTCAGCGGCACCAGCACGTCGTCGGCGGTGTTGAACGCGCCGTCGGGGCCGTCGCCGCGCATCTCGAAACTGGACGCGAGGACCGTGGCCGGGTCGAGCCGCATCGGCTGGACGATCGAAACCGAGGTGGGGGCCGTAAGCGTCGTCCCGCCGTTGACCGGCAGGCCGGTGAGGGTGCCGATCCGCGGGGCCGGCAGTGTCTCGGTGACGCTGCGGGCGGCGTTAGCCCGGCCGGTGCCGAGCAGCCCGGCGAAACTGGGGTTGATCGAGTCGATGTTGTCGGCGGTGCCGAGCAGTTGAGCGACGACCTGCTCGCGGGTCCATGTCGGATGGGCCGACCAGATCAGGGCGGCGACACCGGCAGCGTTCGGCGTGGACATGCTCGTGCCGCTGAGCGAGCCATAGGTAAAGACGGTGCCGCTGCTGGAACAGGTGGTCGCCAGGACGTTCGATCCCGGGGCGGCGATGTCGGCGAAGACGCCGTAGTTACTGAACGACGACTTGACGTCGTTCGAGTCGGTGCTGGAGACGAACAGGCACTGTTCGAACACCTGGCGGGCCGGGTTGAGCTGGTTGCCGTTGCCGGCCGAGTTGAAGTGCAACACGCCCTGGCCATAGGAGTAATTGAACGCGGCGATCACGACCGAGTTCGAGGCCCAGCCGTCGAAGTTGTAGCTGGCGCTGACGATCTTCGCGCCGTTGTCGGCGGCATAGGTGAAGGTGTTGGCGACGCGGGCGGCCGTCCACGAGCCGGAACCGTCCCAGCGCAGCGGCATGATGCGGATGCCGGAGCCGGCCGTACCGTCGCCGCCGGCCACGCCGGCCACGCCGACACCGTTGTTGGTCCGCGCGGCGGCGATGCCGGCGGTGTGCGTGCCGTGGTTGCCGCTGCCCGACGGGTTCGGGTCGTTGTCGCCCAGCCCGGCGGCGGTGAAGTCCCAGCCACGGATGTCGTCGATGAAGCCGTTGGCGTCGTCGTCGATGCCGTTGCCGGCGATCTCGTCGGCATTCGACCAGATGTTGGCCGCCAGGTCCGGATGGTTGTACGCGGTGCCCAG
The DNA here is from genome assembly GCA_964574975.1 of uncultured Alcaligenaceae bacterium. GTDB lineage: Bacteria > Planctomycetota > Planctomycetia > Gemmatales > Gemmataceae > JAXMAS01. The sequence goes on from CAZNSL010000794.1 coordinate 2,456, forward strand.
GTCGGCGATGGCGAGGACGATCGACGAGCTGCCAGTGGTCGTGTTCCAGGCGGTCGGCAGTTGCATCTTCGACAGGTGGTACTGCGAGCCGAACTGCGGGTCGTTGGGCGTCAGCTCGGTGGCGTCTCCCTGGAAGATAGCGTTAGGGGCGGTCCAGACGACATCGGAGTAGGTGGCGAGCCAGTTGGCGGTCGAGGCGGGATCGGCCCCGGCGACGAGGCCGACCTGGACCAGCGAGACGCCGTTGTCGTTAAAGAGGCTGCGACTGGTCAGAGGATCGATGAGAGCGGCGGTGCGGCGATTGTGCGCGGCGAATTCGCTGAGCAGGCCGACGGCGTTTTCGGAGCGGACGAAGGCCATGATCTCGGTGGTCGTGTGCGGCGCGTTGAAGTCGCCGGCAAGTTTTTCGGGACCGGGCACGACGCGTGCCGGGGTGGTCCGCGATTCCAACGACTCCATACGGGGGCGGAACGAACGTGCCATGCGGTGAGCCTCGGATGAGAAGAGAGTGAATCTGGTTCGATGGTACACGAACCACCTCGCGGGACAAGGGAACTTGCCGCCGTTGCTGTGGACGGGCTGGCTCGGTGACGGGACGAAACGGCCTACCGCGGGTCGAACTGCGTGCCGTGGCTCTCACGTCGACAGGTTGGCGATGATGCGTTCGGTGATGGTGCGAGTGTTGCCGTCGCCGCCGAGGTCGCGCGTCAGACCGACACCGCCGGCGAGCGTCCGTAGCACCGCGGTTTCCACTCGTGCCCCCGCATCGCGCTTGCCGATGTAGTCGAGCAACAGCGC
>CAZNSL010000795.1:0-3235 GCA_964574975.1 uncultured Alcaligenaceae bacterium
TCTTCGCCGCCAGGTTGTCGGCCGCGTCGTGGGGGCTAAGGACCTCGACCGCCAGGTCCGGGGCGAGTTGCCAATCGCCTTCCTCGGGCATCGGGCGATCGGCCGGCCAGCGGTCAGCGGAGACGAATGCTACATCGGGACGGCGTCGGAGGTTGGTAGCCTGGTCGAGGATGAACATCATCTCGGGCACCACGATGCCAAGGCGATTATCTTCGACGAAGACATCGAGTCGCGTATTCAGGCGGCCAGTGATTCGGGTGGACCGGACGCTCATGGTCTTCTCCACGACTTCACCATTGACGACCTCCGTCAACATGTCCTCGGGAAACACCTCGGCCATGACGGTCGTCGGGGAAGGTGGCAGAGCGGGCAGGGTGGCCGTACTCATTCGTGACTCCGAAATATCGCTTTCGCGTAGTCTACGCGATTCGTTCGCCCGACGCGACCTCAGTCACCAGCTTGTAAGCACACGCTCGATGTCGTCGATGACATTGCCGACCGTGCGGAACTGGCGGCCGCTCCCGCTGTTGGCCGGACGAATTACTTTTGCACGGTGCCGTCGGGGCGGATGACGATGCGCCGCTTCGGCGGCAAGTGCTTCTTGCGCACCTCGCGGGCTTCCAGGTGGGCGCTGACGGTGCGCCACAGTTCCTCGATGAAGTGGTCCGACCGCCGGCCGCCGTACCGTTCGGTGTAGATTTCGGTCGTGCCCCGGAAGCAGTCGAGGTAGCACGGCACCGTGTCGGGGTCACCGTCGAATGGGTAGAAGGCATCGGCCCGCTTCGAGAAGAGGCTGAAGCCCGCGCTGCCGGTCACGACGACGCCCTGCGTGTGCGAGAACACCACCGACCACGGGGCCAGGCCCGCGTTGCAGCCGTACAGGTTCGCTCGCGCTCCCGCCGCCCACTTTAGCCGCGGCAGGGCACCGGCCCACAGTTCGTGCGGCATGACCTGCTCGCCGCCGTGGAAGATCGGCCCGTCCATGCCGCTGTGCGAGTACAGGTGGAACTCGGTGACCTCGCCCCGGCCGGCGAGTTCGCCGAACAGGTTCACAAAGTCGCCCTTCGTCAGGGCGTACCGCACCAACGGCTTGGCCGAGACGGCGGCGGCCGCCGCCGTCTCGGCGCAGAGCCGGAAGCCGCGGGTCGGTTTCTTGCCCTGCCAGGTGTGGACGGCCACGGCGAGTCGCTCGACCTTGCCGGCCGCCGCCCCAATCAGAGCTGCGAGCGTTTTGCAGCCGGGATCGACGCGGCCGTCTGGCTTGGCGAAGCCGGCGGCGAGGCGCTGGAATCGCTCAATTGCTTCGATGGTGCGCCGGTCGACGGTGCCGGTTAGCGGCAGCGACAGAAAGCCAGGGGCGAGCCGTGGCATCCGGGCGTTGAGCAACTTCTTGACCGCGATCACGTCGGCCGGGGCGTTCCGGCCGCCGAGGCCGACGGACCCGGATAGGTACACCGGTTGGGCGTTGCCGTTCACGCGATCAACTCCCGAATCACCCGCGCCTTCTCGACACCGGTCAATTTCTGGTCGAGTCCCAGATGACGCACCGTAAAGCGTTCGTGATCGAAGCCCAACAGGTGTAGGACGGTCGCGTGGAAGTCGCGGATGTGGACCGGGTCCTTGACCACGTTGTAACTGAAGTCGTCCGTCTCACCGTAGATCGTACCGCCCTTCGCGCCGCCGCCGGCCATCCACATCGTGAAGCAGCGCGGGTGGTGGTCGCGGCCGTAGTTCGTCTTCGAGAGCTGTCCCTGCGAGTAGATCGTCCGGCCGAACTCGCCGCCCCAGATCACGAGCGTCGAATCGAGCAATCCTTTTCGCTTGAGGTCGGCGAGCAATCCCGCGATCGGCTTGTCGGTGCGTCCCGCGTGGAAGGTGTGGTTCTTTTCGAGGTTCTCGTGGGCGTCCCAGTTGTCGTCGTTGTGGGCGCCGCCGGAATAGATCTGAATGAACCTCACGCCGCGTTCGACCATTCGGCGGGCGAGCAGACACTTCACGCCGAAGTCGCGGGTCTTGTCTTTGTCGATGCCGTAGAGGGCTTTCGTTTCAGCCGATTCCTTCGCCCAATCGACGGCTTCGGGCGCGTGCTTCTGCATTGCGAACGCGAGTTCGTAACTGGAAATCCGCGCCGCCAGGTTATGGTCGTCGGATCGGCTCGCCAGATGTTCGCGATTGAGATCCGCGATCGTATCGAGCAGTTTGCGTTGGCGCTCGGTGGTCATTCCTTCCGGCGGCGCGAGATCGAGGAACGGTTGACCGACGGGCCGCATCGTCGTTCCCTGGAACGAAGCCGGCATATAGCCGCTCGACCAGTTTTTGGCGCCGCTGATCGGTCCGCCGGTCGGATCGAGCATCACCACAAATCCGGGCAGGTTGCTGTTCTCGCTGCCGAGGCCGTAGTTGACCCACGATCCGAGGCACGGGCTTCCGGAAAGGATCTTTCCCGTATTCATCTGCAACATCGCGGAACCGTGGATCGGCGAGTCCGCGGTCATTGATTGCAGGATCGCCACATCGTCGATCTGCTTGGCGAGATTCGGGAAGAGTTCGCTCACCCAGCCGCCCGATTTGCCGTACTGTTTGAATTTGAACCGTGGGCCGACGATTCGGCCTTCGTTTCGCTTGCCGCTTCGTCCGAACGTTTTGACGGCGATCGTCTTGCCGTCGTTCTTGGCGAGTTCCGGCTTCCAGTCGAAGGTGTCGACGTGACTCGGGCCGCCGTACATGAAGAGAAAGATCACGCTTTTCGCTTTGGCCGCATAGTGCGGTTTTTTCGGAGCGAGGGGATTCGCCGTCGTTCCATGTTCCGCGGCCGACGCCTGCGAAAAAAATCCACTGCCGGAAAGAAGATCGACTAACGCTGCGGAACCGAAACCGGCGCCGGATTGCCAGACGAACTCGCGTCGAGTGCAGCCGCAGAATCGGCCGTCGTGTTCAGGGCGGGTCAAAGGCTGGCCTCGCAAATCAAACGGTGGGAACGCTCCGGGGCGTTGCTCTATTCTATCGCGTTCCACCGCGAACGCCGAACGAAGTGTCGGACGAACCTCGCACGATCTTCACTTGCAATCGCGAGGGGCATTTGTTATTCCCGCCACACACGCATTGATCCAGACCGATTCGCCGCCACGAGCGACGCCGACCTTTTTGGGTTTCGGCCGACCGCTTCGCCGCGCATCGGGACCGATTCACAGGGAGAGTCCTGCAACGCCGACGCCTTTGCGGGAGGTTCGGCTGC
>CAZNSL010000796.1:0-3234 GCA_964574975.1 uncultured Alcaligenaceae bacterium
GTCGGGTTGAGGATCTTCGCCGTCTCGGCCATGAAATGGACGCCGCAGAACACGATGGTCGGAGTCGTAACCGTCGTGGCGGCCCGGGCGAGTTGCAGGCTATCGCCGGTGTGGTCGGCCAAGTCCTGAATCTCGCCCTCCTGGTAGTAGTGGGCGAGAATCGTCGCTCCGGCCTTGGCCTTGAGATCGCGGATTTCGGTTGCAATGTCGTCGACGATGTGCGTCATGTTCGGGTTCCTTGTTTTTTCGGTGGCGGAGGACCAACCCACCCGTCAGCCCGGACTGCGGGCTTCACCAGATTATACGCAGAGTTACCGTACCGCTGCCACTTTTCGCCTCGGATGGCGTTTCGGGCTGGGCAGCGGGACCGCGCTGCGGTAGGCTACGATCTTCCATTGCCTCCCGGAGTTGCGTCCAATGAGCGAACTGTTCCAGCAAATCCTCGACGTGTTCCGCAACCTGCTCAACACGCCGGCGCTCATGGACACCCTCGGCAAACCCGAAATGACGGTGGCCGCATTCATCGCTCTGAACATCATCGTGTTCACGGAGACCGGCCTGCTGATCGGGTTCTTCCTCCCCGGTGACTCGCTGCTCGTGACCGCGGGTTTGGTCGCTCACAGCACGGGCTGGAACGTCCCGTTGCTGATCGGGACTTTGTGTTTGTCGGCGGTCGTCGGCGACAGCGTGGGCTACGCGATCGGCTACCGGACGGGGCCGCGCATCTTCAACCGCGAGAAGTCGTTCTTCTTCCGCAAGGACCACTTGCTCGCGGCCCAGGCCTTCTACGAAGCGCACGGCGGTAAGACGATCGTCCTCGCCCGATTTATGCCCATCATCCGCACGTTCGCCCCGGTCGTGGCCGGCGTCGGCCGCATGGACTACCGGCGGTTCGTCATCTTCAACATCGCCGGTGGAGTCGCCTGGGTCGTCAGCATGATCCTCCTGGGCTACATGCTCCCGACGCTCATCGACCCGATGTTCAAGCGACTGCTCGGCGAGCATTTCGAGATCCGCAACCACATCGAAAAGGTCATCGTCGTCGTCGTGCTACTCTCGATTGCGCCTGGAATCATCGCGTGGGTACGCACCAGGTTCTTTCGAACCCGGAAACCGATTTCGGAATCCGTGACATCGGTTTGAGCATCATTCCAGTCGGTCGAGTTCGCGTAGCCGCCGATCCGCGTCGAACGTCGGCGGCGGCATCGACTCGGCCAGTGCGAGTGCGGCCTCGGCGCTCAGGCCGACCTTGGCCGTCCCACTACCGCGGAAGACCGGCAGTCGCTTCGACCGGGCAATAATCTCCCGGCGCGTCCGACCGCGCGGATTATCCGGCCACGGCCCCCGTCCCTCGGTGAAATCAAAGAAAACGGGGACGACGTTTCGCAGGTAGCGCCAGTATCCGGCGTTATCCGTTTGGACGACGAATAGTCCGCCCGGTACCAGCGCCCGGTAAGCGAGTGCCAGGAATTCCGGTGAGATCAATCGGCGGTGGACTTCGGCTGGGTCGTAGTACGGCTGTGGGTGGTAGCAGTGGATCTCCGCGATCGAACCAGCCGCGACGTGGTTGGCCAGTAACTCGCGGCCGCCTCCAACGGCGAACTTCAGGTTCGTCAGTCCACGCTGGTTGCCGCGACGGCGAGCATAGCGGATCACGACCGGCAACGTATCGACGCCCAAATGATCGAACTCGGGCCTGTGGACAGCACTCCAGACGGCAAAGCGGCCATTGCCGCAGCCGATGTCGAGAACGACGGGTGCGATCCGACCGAATAACTCGCCCCATTCGATCGGGCGGTCTTCCGGGTAGCGCTTCAGCGCCGTTTGCGTCCACCGCTCGGGCGAAAGTATGGTACCGGCAACCGGTACACCGAACTCGGTCTCGATATCGTCTGGCATGATGGAAGGGAATTCGCCGCGGTGCCGTTTGCCGGGTAGGTGCTATAGGATTTGTATAGGGTCACACCGAATTCGGACGTGAACCCGACTGCCAGGAACCCGCCAATGCGGCTAACCAACGCCCTGCTATTGTTCTCGTGCGCCGCGTCGAATGCTGCCGACGTACCAGACTTGACCGACTACAAGACGGTCGCCACCGCCGTGCAGACCAAGCCACGCGCTCTGGCCGGCCCGCCGAAACAACCGGGACACCTCGGCGTTCGTGCGGAATCGGATGCAGCTCGCGGGTTGCACGTCGCCAGCGTGGAATCCAATTCACCCGCTGAAAAAGCTGGGATGTTGACGGGCGATCGGATACTTGCCATCGACGGTAAGGAGATACGCGATGTTGCGGCGCTGCGCGAGGTCATACTGACTTTTGTCGAAGGCGATGTCGTCACCGTTCGCATTCGGCGCGACGACATATCCAAAGACGTTTCGGTGACGCTTTCGGCACCGAGTCGGCCGCTATCGCTCAAACAGCGCGCGATCCTCGGCATTCATACGCAATCCAGCGACCACGGGCTCAAGATCAGCGCCGTGAACCCCGGTTTGCCCGCCGATAAGATCGGCCTGAAAGTCGGCGACGTACTCGTCAAGGTCGGTGCGACCGACGTGACGACATACACGCGCTTGCACGATGTCCTCGGCGGCTTGCTCCCCGGCCAAAAGGTCACACTCGGCGTCCGCCGCGACGGCAAAGACATGACGGTGGACTGCGAACTCGCCGCCGACCCGGCGTACACACAGCCGGAAGATCGGCCGACTCTGGCCCGCTGGGACGACAACCGCGGCCAGTTGTTTCGCGGCGATGTCTACAATCTCGCGGTGATCCCAATCGGCTTCGCAGACATCGGCTTCAACACCAAGATATCCGCGAAGGATTGGGACCGCGCTCTGTTCAGTCAGGGCGAGTACTACGCCCGCAGCGCGACCGGGCAAGCAACCTACGGGAGCGTCAACGACTATTTCCTCGAAGTTTCGTGCGGGAAGCTACGCGTCACGGGTCGCATCCTCAAGTCGGTGATGCTGAACAAGAAACTGGCGGAGTACTCGGCACCGAGTGCCAAGAATGCCGTATTCACCGATACGCTCGATAAATTGCTGAACGAGTCCGGCGCGGATGCGTTGGCCGGCTTCGACGGCTTGCTATTCCTGCACGCGGGCAAGCGCGTTCCATCGCCCCGCGGCAGCGTCTTCTGGCCACACCGCTCGACGCTGCGTCATCGCGGCCGGGCATGGGCCTATTTTTTCGTCCCCGAGATGATGGCCCCGAACCGCGGCGAACAGATGACC
>CAZNSL010000797.1:0-3228 GCA_964574975.1 uncultured Alcaligenaceae bacterium
CACGGCCGAGGTGGCCACCGACCCGATGGGGATCGAGCTAACCGACGTGTTCATCGCGCTGCACCCGCGCGACCGCTGGAGCAAGGCCGAGACGCAAGCGGAACTGGTGACGCTCATGGAGCGGGAGCTGCGCGTCTACCCCGGCCAGAAGATGTCCTTCTCGCAGCCCATCGAGCTGCGGATGAACGAGATGGTGTCCGGGGTGCGCAGCGACCTCGGCATCAAGCTCTTCGGCGACGACTTCACCGTGCTGACGACGGAAGCGGCCAAGATCGAGGGCGTCTTGAGGCAGATCGACGGCAGCGCCGACACGTCGGTCGAACAGGTGACCGGGCAGCCCGTCCTCCAGGTGGCGCTCAAGCAGGACGAGTTGGCCCGCTACGGCGTGCCGGCCAAGACCGTCCTCGACATCGTCCAGTCGGCGGGCACTTTTCCCGTCTCCGACGTGGTCGATGGGCAGCTGCGATTCCCCTTGACGGTGCGGCTGCCGGAGAAGTACCGCTCCAGCCCCGACGCCCTCGGCTCGATCCTCGTGGCGACGCCGTCCGGCGAGCGTATACCGCTCGCGCGGCTGGCGGCGATTCAGGTCGTCGAAGGGCCGAGTACCATCACACGCGAGTGGGGCCAGCGGCGGATCACCGTCACATCGAACATCCGCGGCCGCGACATGGGCAGCTTCGTCGCTGAGGCCAGGGAAAAGTTGAAGCCCGTCGAGGAGAAGCTGCCGAAGGGGCGCTACTTTATTGAGTACGGCGGGCAGTTCGAGAACTACGAGCGCGCCCGCACCCGGCTCGCCGTCGTCGTGCCCGTTGCCGTCGTCCTGATCTTCACGCTGCTCTACTTCACCTACCACAACCTGACCGACTCGTTGCGGGTGTTCACCGGCGTACCGTTCGGGTGGGTCGGCGGCATCGTGGCTTTGTGGTTGCGGGACATGCCGCTGTCAATCTCGGCGATCATCGGCTTCATCGCGCTGTCGGGCGTGGCGGTGCTCGACGACATGATCCTGGTGAGCTACGTCCGGCAACTGCGCCGCAGGGGATTGGGCATCCACGACGCGGTGCGGCAGGCGGCAGTGACGCGGCTGCGGCCAGTGCTGATGACGACGCTGGTAGCGAGCTTGGGCTTTCTGCCGATGGCCCTTTCGACGGGGCAGGGGGCGGAGGTGCAGCGGCCGCTGGCGACGGTGGTGATCGGCGGCGTCATCGGGGCGATGCTCATGTCGCTCCTGGTGCTGCGCGTGCTGTACCTGTTCTTCGACGCCATCGCCCACGGGTTGCACTGGTTCTTCGTGAAGGTGCTGCGGTTCAACGACGACGCCGTGGCGGGCCTGCTCGGCCTGACCGACGCCGGCGACGGTGATGAGGAGGGGGAGTTGGTCGGGGTCGGATCGCGGAACGGTTCCGCGGGTGCCCCGTCGCGACTGACCCACGTTTAGAGGAGGAGACTTCGATGACGACACTACTGACGCGGGCCGGCGCGGGGCTTTGCCTGTGCGCGGGGCTGGCCCTGCTCGGGGTGGGCTGCACGGGCGGCGACGCGACCAAGCCGAAGGCCGACGCCAAGAAGCCGCCAGAAAAGGCGGAGGCGGCCGCCCACGGCGAGTGGTGGTGCGCCGAGCACGGCGTCCCCGAGGAGGAGTGCAGCATGTGCTCGGCGAAGATGGCCAAGGAATGCAAGGCGAAGGGCGACTGGTGCGACAAGCACGACCGGGCCAAGAGCCAGTGCTTCCTCTGCGACCCGTCGCTCAAGGAGAAGTTTGCCGCGAAGTACCGGGCCAAGTACGGTAAGGAGCCGCCCCCGACCGAGGACGAGGAGAAGGCCAAGAAGGGCGACGCCAAGGACGGCGACAAGAAGTAGCCGTGTGCTGTTTTGTCACGGACGATCCGCTCCCGGCCGGCTCACGGTGAGCCGGTCAGGGAATGGGTGTGGTTGTAAGGAGGCAGACTGTGACGACCGTTCGTAATCCGATGTTCGCCCTCGCGATGCTGGCCGGGTTGGCCAGCGCCGCCCGGGCCGGCGACCCGCCCGCGAAGGCCCCGCCGCCTCCGCCGGCGTACACGATCACCGTGCCGGCTATGCACTGTGCGGGCTGCGCCAAGAAAATCGTGGACAAGCTCGCCACGATGAAAGGCGTGGCCAAGGCCGAGGCGTTCGTCGCCACCAAGACGATCAAGGTGATGCCCAAGCCGAACGTCACCCTCTCGCCGAAGGAACTGTGGGAGTTGGTGGAGAAGGTCGAGGACGCCCCGACGAAGTTGGAGATGCCGAACGGCACTGCATACACGGCGAAGCCCAAGAGTTGACGGGCTGCGGGCCGGGCGGACGCAAGGTCCGGCCGGCCCGCCCTTCCGATGGGCTGTCGTGGGGCGGCCGTCGTGCTGATCGGCATGGCCATCATCGTGTTCGCGCTGCAGATCGCCGAAGGCCCCGGGACACCCTAGCCGGACGGGTCCACTACATCGTCGGTCGAACCCGCCCGCGCGACCCCGTGCAAGGCGCAAGTTTGACTTGCGGGGGCGCTTACCTTTTCGAGGATGAAACGGGGGCGTTCGGAACCGCCCCCACGGTCGGCGACGGATCGCCAGGGATCACAGAGGAGAGGGCGATGAAAGCGGCAATCCTCGGCATCGGCCTCGGGGCGACGGTCCTGCTGGGCGGAGCGTCCCCGGCGCAGGCCCAAAGCTACTACGGCCACCATAGCCACCATCACCATCACGGCTATTACGGCAGCGGCTACTACGGCGGGTATTCCGGTTACTATCGGTCGCCGTCGTTCGGCTACAGCGCGACCTACGCTCCTGGCTACGGCCTTGGGGTCGGTGTCGGCAGTTTCTATGGCGTCCCAGCCTACGGGGCGGTGCCGTCGCACGGAGGCTATGCCCCGTACTACCGCCCGTACCACTACGGCCACCATCATCACCACCACGGCCACTGATAGTTATTGCGCCGGCCCCGGAACGAGGCGACTTCCGGGGCCGGTGCCGTTCACAGCGAGTCGAGGAACTCCAACAGCGCCCGCTTGCGCGCCGGCCCCAGGCCGGTGAAGCGGTCGCGGGCCGGACGGCCCTGACCCTCGTGCAGCAAGATCGCCTGCTCGACCGTGGCCGCCCGGCCGTCGTGCAGGAACGCGGGCTGCGTCCGCAGGCCCCACAGCGGCGCGGTGCGCATCTCCCGGCCGCGGCCGGTGCCCTCGGTGCCATCACGGCGCTGCCCCTGGTCGGGTTG
>CAZNSL010000798.1:0-3227 GCA_964574975.1 uncultured Alcaligenaceae bacterium
ACTGTGATAGTTCCAGACGGATGGAGGGCCGCCGGTGAAGGCACATACCGAATACCTGACGATGACTGTGCCGTCGAAGATGGCGTTCGAGAACATCACGCCGCGGGTTCAGGCGGCCGTGACCGCCAGCGGCGTGCAAGAAGGGCTCGTGCTGGTGAACTCGATGCACATCACATCGAGCGTGTTCATCAACGACGACGAGCGCGGCCTGCACCACGACTTCGGCGTCTGGCTGGAGCAACTCGCGCCGTTCAATCCCGACCCGAACCACTACCCCCACACCCGCACCGGCGAGGACAACGCCGACGCCCATCTGAAGCGGCAAGTCATGGGTCGCGAGGTCGTGGTGGCCATCACCGAGGGCCGGCTCGACTTCGGGCCGTGGGAGCAGATCTTCTACGGCGAGTTCGATGGTCACCGGGCCAAACGCGTGCTGGTCAAGGTGATCGGGGAGTGACACCGGACGGGCGGAATCGTCCGGCCATTGCATCGAGTCCGTCGACAGCCGGCTACAAGCCGGCGGCGTCGAGTTCTTCCTTCAATGCCCGCAACGATCTGTGGCGTTCGCGCAGACCCGCGATGGCCTTCGTCCAAGTGGCTTCGTCGCCCAATCGGCGCTGTAGGTCGCGCACCTTCTTGAGCAGGCCAGCCGCGTCGCGGTACGCCGAGCGGCTCCGTAGGTCGACCAATGCGTCGGCGGCCTGCCGGTAGATCGTCGATGCTTCCCGCGGGTGGTCCTTCTCGGCCGCGCGGGCCACGTCGAGCGTGCGGACCGAGCGCTTGCCCCACGGCTTCCGGAGCACGGCCAGCGCTTTCTCGACTTCGCCATCCCGCAGATAGATGTCGATGAGTAACGTCGACGACTGCGTGCGGTCGAGATCGGCGAGCAGTTTCTTGCGGCGGGCGGGCCAGCCCGTGGCATCGGTCAGCCGGCGCAATTCGTCGTAGTGAGCGAGCGTCGGTCGAACGGCGAATAGCGCTTCGGCTAGCTCGCGTTCCGCGGCCGCGTCGCCGCGTTCCTGCGCCCGATGCTTGCGCCAATCCAGGAACGGCTCGGCGGCCCAGTCGCGTGGCGTCCGGCTGCGGACGACGGCCTCGGCCGCGTCGCCGTGCGTGTGTTCGACGAACAGATCGGCCAACCGCAGGACGCTGTGGTCCTCGGCCTTCTTCAACTCGGCGACGGCCTCGCGCAGCCGGCCGAGTTGCAGGAGTCGGTCGATCAACTCCTCGCTGCGGCCCGTTTCGCGGCAGACGCGCAGGTAACCCGCGTCGTCGAGCGTGTCGCCTTCGAGGCGCAGCAGCAGGTCGCCGAACACACGGCGCGTGTACTGACCGCTCCAGCCGTCACCCTGCGGCATCCGCTCGCGCACCCAGCTGGCGAGCATAGCGCGTTCGGCCGGGGTTGTTGTGCGGACGAACGATTCGTCGATGCAGTCGCCCGCCCCGAGGCCGCCGTGGGATTCGTCCTCCGCGTACAACTCCCACAGGCCGCGCAGCAGTTCGCGCCGCTCGTCGGCATTCTCTCGTGGCGTTGCGGTCAGGCACTCGCACAGGCCGCGGGCGCACTCGCCGACGACGGCCAGCGTATCGCCGTTCTCGTCGTCGATGGATTCGAGCCGTTCGAGCGCCACGTCGGCAACGCCCCGGTACGCGGCTGCGGCAGCGGCGATGTTACCTTGTGCCCGGTACTCGTCGCCGTCGGCGACGATGCCGCTCAGTTCGCGGGCGATCTCGTGGCCGGACCCCCATTCGCCGTCGCAGTGCGCGTACGCGGCCCGCGCCTGCCGCCGGTATGCCTCCGCGTCGGCGACGGACGAACCGCCCGGGCGCTGGCCGTCGAGCAGGAGTTCCAGGTCAGGGGCACGGCGAAGCATTCGCTTCACGAGGTCGACGAGTTCGCGCTTCGAGAGGCGGTCGAGAACGACCGTCGTTTCCTCGGCCTCGACGAACGCATCCGGGTGAGCGCGGTAGTACATGAGTAGGGCCGCGACGTGCTTGCAGTGCCCGCCGCCACCAACCGGGCAGGAGCAATCCGCGACCACGACCTCTCCGGCGTCGAACGTCGCCGCGACGCGGTACGGGGCCGTTGCCGTCCCCTGGCACAGCCCGGAGACGACCGGCCCGCGGACGCACAGGTTATCCCAGCAATCGACGTTGACGTAGTTGCGGGCGCGGGCGAAGCTCTTCTCGTCCACGCGGCGGCGGATACTCAACAGCGACGGACGTTCGATGTCGGTCATGGCCGGTACCCCACGGGCGTTGTCGTGGCGGCGGGAAACGCATAGTCAGGAGTCAGGAATCAGGCGTCAGGGGTCAGTAAGACAAACTGTGTCGATTTCTGATTGCTCACCCCTGATTCCTGACCCCTGATTCCTGACCCCTGATCTATTCCCGCCGGTATCCTAGTCCGCCCGGGGCGACCCGCCATGACGCCACACGATTTTGCGGCCCTCCTTCGGCCGACGCTCGCCGACCGTCGTTTCGGCTCCGCTGAGCGCGACGCGCTCAAGCGTGCCTTGGCCGAGTCGCGCTCCGATGTCGCCGCACTCCGCGCCAAGGCGTTCGACCTGGCGGCCGAGGCCGCGACGACCACGGAAGCCAAGGAACTGTTCGGTTGGCTGGAGGAAGTCGTCAAGCTCGTGCAGCCGGTCGTGGCGACCGGGCCGGTCCAGGCGGAAGCACACTTCAGCCCACACGGTGACTGCGCCGGCCGGATCGTGCGGCTATTCGCCGAGAGTCGGGAACGCATCGAGGCGTGCGTCTTCACGATCACCGACGACCGCATCACCGACGCGATGCTAGCCGCACAACGCCGCGGCGTCGCCGTCCGGCTCGTCACCGATAACGATAAGGCGTTCGACAAGGGCAGCGACATCGAGCGATTGGCCGAGGACGGCATCCTCGTGCGCGTCGATCGAACGCCGTTCCACATGCACCACAAGTTCGCCCTCTTCGACGGCCGGCGGCTGCTCAACGGTAGCTACAACTGGACGCGCGGCGCGGCGCGGGACAACCTGGAGAACATCGTCGTGCTGAGCGACGCCGGCCTGATCGCAGCGTTCGCGGCCGAGTTCGACCGGCTGTGGCGCGAGTTGGCGTGAGGTTCGGTGGCGTTGTGACTTCGAGCGGCAAGGAGGTGGGCGAGCCGGGAGCGTCAGCGACCCGAGTCGTCGCGGGGGCGTCCCGCGACGGTCGCGGTCGCGCCCCGCGCGCCCCCGCCCCGCCGC
>CAZNSL010000799.1:0-2842 GCA_964574975.1 uncultured Alcaligenaceae bacterium
CCAGCGAGGAAGCGACGCTTCCCCCCCTCGCTGGCGCTTCGGGCGCAACACTCCTGATGCAAAGGAAGCGACGCTTCCCCCCTCGCTGGCGCTTCGGGCTCAACACTCCTGATGCAAAGCCGTGCCCATCAATGCCACGAGGGGAGCCGTCGCTTGCACGACGACTCCCCTCGGTGCGTTCAGCGGAGCCGCATTGCGGCCGGGTCGCGTTACTTCTTCTTCCAGCGCCGCCAGCCGAAGCCGAGGGCAGCGATGCCGACGAGGGCCATCGAGCCAGGCTCCGGCACCGCGGTGCCGTTGACGACGAACGGGAACTCCTGGGCGATGTCGGCCAGGGCCGCCGGGTTGCCCGTGTCCAGCACGTCGGACCACACCGGGCCGGCGGCGGTGAGCTGCCGGGCGTTCGCACCGGCCGGGCCGCGAGTCACGCCGTCCGCGTTGGTCACGTACGGGAAGAAGTCGGTCGTGAAGCCGGTTATCGGCGCGACCTGGTAGTCGACCCAGTACGTCCCCGCGGGTAGGCTCACGGCTGCGTCCAGGGTGATTTCCTTGACCGGCCGCGTCGTGCCTGGGGCCGACGCCGTGCCACCCTGCGTATTCGTCGTTGCGAACGCCCGATAAATGTTGGAGAACGTGCTGTTCGTGAGGCGATTCGTCGTCTCGTCGCCGAAGACGACCGTGCTGCCCACGTCGCCCGGCCGGCCACTCCAGATCTGCAAGGTCCCGCTCGTGAACTGCTGCGCCGGCGTCGAGCCGGTGGAGTAGGCGTACACCATAATGGATGTCAGCGTCGAATCGGCGGTCAGAGTGAAGTCGTCGGCAATCCGGAACTGCGGGCCGGCCCCGGACAGGTAACCCGCCGAACCAGCGCTCGTGTTGCCGTCAGCCAGTTCGCTCCATTGCGTGCCCGCGGGGGCGGCAACGCCGGGACCGCCCACGCCATCGCCGCGGGTGACCGATCCGGTCGCGAACGAGCCATTGTTCCACAAGACTTGGGCCTGACTCGGGCCGACGATCATCGTCCCGAGCGCGACTGCTGCGAGCCATCGTCGCGTCGTCATGGAATCCTCCAGGTGGGGTAAGACGGTAGGGGTGTCCAGCCACACGAGAACGGCTGCACGAGTCTGCTCCGACACGGTCGGCGCAGAATCCGTCATCGTGAGGTGCCAATTAGATGGGACCGGCCGCCGTGTGTCAAGGAAAATCCGGCCAAAAACTCCGATTGTCCGAGTTGTAACAGTTCGTGCGGATTTCCGTAATTTCGCGGCTGTGCAGGATGCTGGACGACGCACCGGCCCGCGCAGCGGCCCGCCGATCCTGCTATGCTGATGGACATGAACGCGCGCACGCTCCCCATTGCCGCCCTCGCCTTGGCCCTCCTCGGCTGCGACCCGCCGCCGACCAAGGTGCCCGACAAGCCAGCCGACGCACCGCCGGCCGCCAAGCCGGCCGAAGCGAAGCACGTCCCCGCCGGCAAGAACGTCGCGCTCGAAATCCGCCCCGACACCACTCGCCGCGTCCGCATCGACGCCGAGGTCTGCTTCCGCGAAGGGCCGCTCGAGCTGTTCCTCTGCCGCAAGCGCACGAAGGAACACGAGGCCATCCTCACCGCCGACATCGACGCCCGCGACGTTCACAAGGCGCTGCTCGCCGCCGGCGCGAAGGCCGGCAGTACGGTCAAGTACGTCCCGAAGTTCGCGCCGCCGACCGGTAGTAAAATCCAGGTGTCGCTCGAGTACACCAAGGACGGCAAGACCGCGACGGTGCCGGCCCGCCAATGGGTGCGCAACTTCAAGACGAAAAAGGACCTCGATGTCGATTGGGTGTTCGCCGGTAGCCAGTTCTACCCGAACCCCGACGGCGCGGAGAAGCCACCCCTGTACGCGGCCAACGGTGGCGACATCATCTGCGTGTCGAACTTCGACGGCGCGATGCTCGACCTACCGATCGACAGCTCCAAGGACAGCGACGACCTGGTGTGGGAGGCCCATACCGAGCGCATCCCGCCGCTCCTGACGAAGGTCACGGTGATCCTGGAGGTGGTGCCAACGAAGAAGTGATCCGGCCCGACTTGACGGACGTGCCGCCCCCGGTTATTGCCGGCGCTTTCTCGACACTCCAGGGGAAGCGCCATGCGCGTCCGCGCCGCACTGTTGGTCGCCGCTGCACTGCACGCCGCCGCCCGCGCCGAGGAGCCGCCGGCCGCGTTCGTCACTGTGCCGCCTCCACCTCCGCCGCCGCCTGCGGTCGCCGCCGATGCTCCAGCCGGCGGCACGTGGTTCGACGTGGATAGTCCCGGCGAGCCGTTCTTCGGCGTGGACCTGATCCTCGGCCAGCAGACCGGCGTCCGCGGCCAGTTGGCCGTCTGGCGCAGCGAGCGCTCGGCACTCGTCGTCGAGGGCTTCTACGGCGGGCTGGCGACGCGGTTGGGCCAGTCGGAAGCGGCTGGCGGCGGATTGCGCTGGCTGTTCACGCGCTGCCGCCGCGAAGGAGCCGATGCGGTCGTCCTCGGCCCAGGCGTCAACGTGTTCTCGAACTTCGCCGATGGCGAGGCAACGATCGTCGCTCCGTCGTTGGACGTGGCGTGGCGGCACAACTTCGGCGAGCGCAGCGGCTGGACGATCGGCCTGAGTGCCGGCGTCGGCATCGGCATCGGCGGCCGCAACAACGACCGCGACAGCGCCGCCGGTCAGGCGACGCCGCTCATCAGCGTTTTCGGCGGGCTGCGATTTTAGGCCGGCCGGTGCAGTCCCGCAATTGAGCCCCGTGACGCCGCCCGCCGGGTCAGGGGGGGGGGCGCGTGTGTAACACCCCCCACGGAAGCGGCTAGCCGCGGGGCCGA
>CAZNSL010000799.1:2852-3222 GCA_964574975.1 uncultured Alcaligenaceae bacterium
CTGTCCCCCCGGTACGCCGCGTGCAGAGTCTGCTCGGCCTGCGTTTTAAGCGCTCGCCTCGCAAGCTCGGCTCGCGGCGTCACAGAGTCACTTGCGGTCGCACAGCCGGATCACAAACTTCAGCCCCGACCACGTCGCGTCGATGGCGCACACTTTCACGTCCACGAGGCCGGCGTCGAGGCCGATGGTGCGGACGACGTTCTCGGTCAGGTCGGTGTCGACGCCGGACGCCTTCTTCGGCCACGCGATCCACAACATGCCCGCCGGCGCGAGCCGCCCCGCGAGTCTGCCGAACCGCGCCCGCAACTCCGCCGCGGCGGTGACGAACAGGACGACGCCGTCGAGGTTCCTAGCCGAGCCGCCGACGAGT
>CAZNSL010000800.1:0-3218 GCA_964574975.1 uncultured Alcaligenaceae bacterium
GGTCGCCCGGCCATCGGTGCCCACGTCGAGCGGCCACGAACGCGGCACCCGTACGTCGGTCAGCCCGCCGGGCAACGGCTCGCGGAATAGCGTCAGGGCCGGGTGCAGGAACGTCTTCGCGTCCGGCCGGGGAGCCGCTGCCGCGTCGGCGACCTCGGCCGGCAGTTCGCCCACCGCGCACGGAAACCAGCCGCGGCCCCCGCGGTACAGCTCGCGCGTGTAGAAGCCGGAGTCGACGCGCTCGCCGAGCGTCACCAGCACGCCGCCACCGGCGTCGAGAAACTTCGTCACCGCGTCGATCTGCGCTGGTGAGAGTCGCGGCACGTCGGCGAGGATGAGGACGCGCGGCACCGCGCCCTGGCCGGTCAGGTCGCGCGTCAACAGCGCGGGGTCGAAATCGCGTAGGGGCACGGTGCGCACCAGCACCGATGGCGTCGGGTCGCGGGCCGGCGACAGGGCGTCGCGCAGAAAGCCGGCTCCGCGGCGCGAGCCGCCCGGTGGCGTGTCGCCCTCGACGATCACCACTGGCAACACCGGCAGCACTTCGATAGCGAGGTCGCCGCGGTTGTCGCCGGGCAATGCATCGGCGGCGCTGTGCACTGCGACGAGATGCGAGCCGGGCGTGCGGAACCGGTGCTTGGCGCTGTACGTCGCCTCGGCCGTGTCGTTCGCCGCTGCCGGCGGCGACAGGTCGCCTTCGGGCTTGCCATCGACCTCCAATCGCAGGTTGGGTACCGGCGACGGCGTGCCGTGACGTAAGAGAGTCGCACGCAGCGTCAGTTCCTGGCCGACGGACGCGACCGCACGGTTGGCCCGTACGGAAGCGACAGACCAGTTCGGCACGTCGGCCGGCCGGTTCGCCGCGACGTTGACGATCCGCACGCGCGGTCGGGCTAACTCCGTCTGTGCGGCGAGCAGTTCCCAGTGGACGAGCGATGCCGGGTCGGCCCAGCCGTGGCGCTGGCCATCGGTCAGCACGATGACCTCGCGCCGGGCCTGTGTGCCGTCGGCGAGGAGCCGAAGCGCTGCGGCAACGGCTGCCGGCCCGTCGCAGCGGTCGCGTGGCCCCTTGATGCCTTGTACGGTCGAGCGCACGACATCGCGGTCGTGGGCCAACTCGCCCACGGGCATCTCCGGTCGGGCACGGGCGACGATGACGCCGACGCCGTCGGCCGCGCCGAGATCGGCGAGGAAGGTGACGGCCGCGGCCACGGCGGCGTCGAAGGCAGTGCCGTCGGGCTGCTTGCAGCCCATACTTGCGGAACCGTCGATGACGAGGGCCACATCGCGCGGCCCGCGGCCGGCGAACGGCGACAGCCGGCCGAGCAGGTCCACCGGGCCGGCCATCGCCAGGACGAGCAGTGCGATCAGGCCCATGCGGACCAGCATGAGCAATAAGTCGTCGAAGAAGACGCGGCGGCGCGTGCGCGGGCTGGCTTCCAGGAACTGCATCGCCGCCCACGGTACCACGTCGTAGCGCCGTCGACTCAAGAGGTGGATGAGCGGCGGGATCAGTACGGCCGCGAGGCCGAAGAGTATCGCCAGGTTGAGGAAGCCGAAAGACACGGTCGATTCTCCAACCAGGATCGCTTCGCTAGGAGCCGCGAGCGTCAGCGAGCGTCGTAGGCTCGAACCCGCTCGCTGACGCTCGCGGCTCTTAGCGGTGGCGCTTCGTCAGGTACAAGCCCAGCGCCCGCTCGACCGGTTCGTCGGTGCGCAGCAGATGGTAATCCACGCCGGCCCCGCGCGCCCGCTCGCGCAAGGTTCGGCAGAACGCCTCGAACCGCGTCCGGTAGTCGCGGCGCAGACGGGCCGGATCGGCCATCAACTTCGCCGAGGTTTCCAGGCTGTCGAACCGGGTCATGCGGCCGAACGGGAAGTCGATCTCCTCCGGCGCGAGGACGTGGAACAGGATGACCTCGTGCTTGCGGTGGCGAAAGTGTTTCAGGGCCGCGATGAGTTTCTCCACGTCGTCGAAGCAATCGGACAGCACGACGACCATGCCGCGGCGGCGGAACTGGTGCGCGGCCAGTTCGTGCCAGAGTGGAGCCAGCGAGGTCTCGCCGCCGGGCTGCGTCGCCTCGAGCATTTGCAGGATGCGCAACAGGTGCTTGGCGTTGGCCCGTGGCGGCAGGAACTGCCGTAACTTCGCGTCGTGGGTCACGCAACCGACAGCGTCGAGTTGGTGCAGCATCAGGTACGCCAGGCACGCGGCGACGTGCTGGGCGTACTCGAACTTGCTGGGACCTTGGCCGCGGTAGGCCATGCTGCCGGAGGCATCGACGAGCAGGTAGGCATTGAGGTTGGTCTCCTCCTCGAACTCCTTGACGAAGTAGCGGTCGGTCTTGCCGAGGACGCGCCAGTCGACGTGGCGGATCTCGTCGCCGGGGTAGTACTGGCGGTGTTCGGCGAACTCGACGGAGTAGCCCTTGAAGGGGCTTTTGTGGACGCCAGTGAGGAAGCCCTCGACGACGCCGCGGGCGACGAGGCCGAGGCCACCGAAACGGGCAAGCGTCGAGGGGTCGAAGGGGAGGGGCATGTCTGTTCCTAGTGCTGAGTGCTGAGTGCCGAGTCCTGAGACGGATATCACTCAGGTCTCAGCACTCAGCACTGTTTTCACCGCCCCGCTCGCACCACCGGCGGCAGTACGTCCAGGAGCCGGTCGATCACCATGTCCGTGGTCACGCCCTCAGCGTCAGCGTGGAACGTCGTCACCAGCCGGTGCCGCAGGACCGGGTACGCCACGGCGCGGATGTCCTCGGTCGTGACGTGCAGCCGACCGTGTAGCACCGCCCGCGCCTTGCCGCCGAGGATCAGGTACTGACTCGCCCGCGGCCCTGCGCCCCAGGCCAATAGCTCCGGCACGAACTTTGGCGCGTCCGGCTCGCGTGGCCGGGTCGCCCGCACCAGGTCCACGGCATAGTTGAAGACGTGGTCGGCCACCACGACCTGTCGTACCACGTCCTGCAAGCGCAGGATCGTCGCTGCGTCGAGGACGCTCGCCAGCTTCTCCGCGGCCAGGCCGGTCGTCCGTTGGACGATAGCCAACTCCTCCGCCCGCGACGGGTAACCGACGACGATGTTGAACATGAACCGATCGAGTTGGGCCTCCGGCAGCGGGTAGGTGCCCTCCTGTTCGATCGGGTTCTGCGTCGCCAGGACGAAAAACGGCTCCGGCAGCTTGTAGGTCTGCCCGGCCGCGGTGACGTGGTGCTCCT
>CAZNSL010000801.1:0-3217 GCA_964574975.1 uncultured Alcaligenaceae bacterium
ACCCTACGGGGTCAACGCGGTTGTGTCGACGTGGATGTATGAGGAGGAGAAATGCGATTCACTCAATCTTGTCTTCTCTGTGTCCTCTGTGCCTCTGTGGTGAATCCGTCTTTTGCAGTGGACGCCGGGTTCGGCGAAGCGGACATCACGCCCGTCGTTGCCGGCAAGCGCGTATTTATCGCCGGCTTCGGAAAGGACCGGCCGGCCACCGGTGTCCTCGACCCGCTCGCCGTGCGAGCGTTCGTCCTGCGCGATGGCAACACAAAGATCGCCTTTGCCACCGCCGACGTGGTCGGTCTGTTCCGGCCGTCCATCGAGCGCGTCCGCGCGCAACTGCCGGGATTCACCTTCATCGCCGTCAGCGCGACGCACAACCACCACGGCCCCGACACGATGGGCCTGTGGGGGCCGAACGCCTTCACCAGCGGCATCGACCCCGACTACCTGCGGCTCATCGAGACGCGTACCGTCGAGGCGATACGCGCGGCTGACGCGGCCCTCGCGCCGGTGTCGCCGAAGATTGGGACGGTCAAGGCTCCGGAACTGCTCCACGACGGCCGCAAGCCGATCGTCCTGCACGACGATCTCGTCGTCCTCGACCTGCGACCGGCCGGAATCGTCGTGCAATGGAACTGTCACCCGGAGACGCTCGACAGTAAGAACCCGAAGGTGAGTGCCGATTTCGTCGGCGGCACGGTCAAAGCACTGCGGACGAAGTACGCCTGCCCGGTCGCCTACATCAGCGGCACGCTTGGCGGCATGATGACCTCCATGCACGTCGATATCCACGATGCACGAGGCGTGCGGCTGCCAGAAGGCTCCGTCGAAAAGATGCGCCGCTACGCCGAACTCTTGGCGAAGCGATGCGACGAGGCGTTGACATCAGCGAAGCCGCTGACGCTTACGCCGTTCGTCGTGCGGTCGCGGTCGGTGGCGTTGCCGGTGGACAATCCGCTCTACAAGCTAGCGAAGGTACTGAAGGTACTGGACCGGGCGATGGAGAAGTGGACCGGCGATCCCTACCAACCGCAGGCCGATGTGGCGGAACCCAGCGGCGACCGCATGGCCGTCCGCAGCGAAGTCGGCTACCTACGGCTGGGCGACCTCGATGTCGCCGTGATCCCCGGTGAAATCTACCCGGAGTTGGTGGTCGGCGGCGTGCAGAACCCAGCGGACCCGGGGGCGGACTTCCCGGACGCGCCGATCGAACCGGGTATCTACGCGCAATTGAAGCGGCCGTACCGGATGATCGTCGGTCTCGGCAACGACGAGTTGGGCTACATCCTGCCGAAGCGGCAATGGGACGAGAAGCCGCCGTACACCTACGGAGCCAAGTCGGCCCCGTACGGCGAGATCAACAGCCTCGGCCCGGATACCGCACCGCTGATCTGCAAGGTGTTCGCGGAGTTGGCGAAGAAGAATTAGCCACGGATGAACACAGATAAACACAGATGAATACAAGACATAATTCTTGTATTCATCTGTGTTTATCTGTGTTCATCCGTGGCTAATTCTTCGACAGCACTGGCCCCCAGGCCATCGCCGCTTGCACGATCGACTGCCGTACCGACTCTGGCTCCGGCACCCCCACGAGCGTCATCAGCGTGGTACTACCCTCGCCCAGCACCTCCAGGGTGCCGGTAACGAAGAAGTCGTCGTAAGTGTCGGGCATGATCCGCGCGTCCTTGATCTTGTCGAGTGGCACCTCCTTTTCCGGTACTGGCTTGAGACCCTTACAGATCATCAGGCGACGGTTCGTGAGCCGATAGCGCTCCGCCAAGCCGGCCAGTGGGCCGATGCCGAGCAACTTCTTGAAGTACAAGGGTGCGAGGGCCAACCACGCCACCGGGGCCAAGACGATCGTCTTGTAGCAGGCGCGCGCGAAGTTGCCGGCCGCGGGCGTCGCGGTGATCGACGGCCAGATGTCGCGGATGATCGCCTCGCCAGTCTGCGGCGGCGTCATGCCGTTCACCGCCTGGTCGTTCAAGTCCATCAGTCCGGGCATCGCCGTCCTCCGCCGGGGAATTCTGTCGCAGCGTCGCAGGTTCCACGGTATAGTACGGCCGACCAACTGCATCACCAAGGAGCATACCGATGCTGCCCCGCGTCCTCGTCCTCTCCGCGTCCGTTGGAGCCGGCCACTTGCGCGCCGGCCAGGCCGTCGAGGCCGCCCTGCGCATCGCCCGACCGGACGCGACCGTGCGCCACGTCGACGTACTGGAGGTCACCAACCGCGCCTTCCGCCGGGTCTACGGCAAGGCGTACATCGACCTGGTGAACCGCGCCCCGCACGTTCTCGGCTACTTCTACGACCTGCTCGACAAGCCCGTGCGCAGCAAGCGCGGCGACCGGCTCCGGCTCGCCTGGCAGAAGCTCAACCTGCGGAAGTTCGTGCGCTTCCTGTGCGAGGAATCGTGGGACCTCGTCATCAACACGCACTTCCTGCCGTGCGAGATCGTCGCCGAACTGCGCAAGGCCGGCAAGCTCGACCTGCCTCAGGTCACGGCCACCACCGACTTCGAGACCCACCGCCTCTGGGCCAACGCGCCGTGCGAGCGATTCTTCACCGCCACCGAGGAGGGAGCCTTGTACCTCCATTCGTGGGGGGTGCCGCCGGACGCGACCCGCGTGACCGGCATCCCGATCCACCCGGTCTTCGCGGAGGCCAAGTCGCGCGACGAGTGCGTGAAGCGCCAGAGGCTGGTGGGCGACCGACCGGTCGTGCTGCAACTGGCCGGCGGCTTCGGCGTCGGGCCGGTGGCGAAAATCTACGAGCAACTGTTGCGCGTCGAGACGCCAATTGAACTCGTCGTCGTCTGCGGCCGCAACGAGAAGGCGAAGGCGCAACTCGCGGAGATTCAGCCACCGCCACGGCACCGGGTCAAGCTCCTCGGCTACACCGACCAGATGGACGAACTGATGGCCGCGGCCGATATGGTGGTCACGAAACCGGGCGGCCTGACGACCTCGGAAGCGCTGGCCCGCGGGCTGCCAATGGTCATCGTGAACCCGATCCCCGGCCAGGAGAGCCGCAACAGCGACTACCTCTTGGAACAGCAGGCGGCGGTAAAGTGCAACAACCTCGCAACTTTAGGGTACAAGGTCCGTGGCCTCGTCGGATCGCCGGGGCGGTTGACCACGCTGCGCGAAAACGCCAAGCGCCTCGGTCGGCCGCGCGCGGCGTTCGATGTCGTCGCCGAGTCGCTGAAGTGGATCG
>CAZNSL010000802.1:0-3210 GCA_964574975.1 uncultured Alcaligenaceae bacterium
CCATCCCGCTGGGCGCCAACTACACGACGGTCGAGATCAAGGTGAACTACCTGAAACCGGTGTCCGCGGCCACCGGCCCCGTACGGGCCGTCGCCCGCGTGTTGCATCGCGGCCGGAAAACGGCGATGGCCGAAGGCCGGCTGGAGGATGCCGGCGGCCGGCTCCTGGCTCACGCCACGACGACGTGCCTGGTGTGGGAGGCGTGAGTCGCCCGCGCTACCGCGAGGCGTCGGCGCTCGACGGCGCGGCGCCCACCAGGGGCCGCACGATCCACGCGGCCAGCACGGCCAGCACGACCAGCATCGCCCAGCGCAGCATCGATGCCATGAACGCGGCGTCCACCACCGGCCAGGTGAACGGGTAGGCCCAGAACACCGTCCAGCGCTCGGTCAGCCAATGCCAGGCCGTGTGCGCGACGAAGGCCGAGGCAATGACGATGCCCAGGCGTTGGTCGATCCAGCGGCCAAGGACGAGCGCCAGCACCGGCATGGCCACCAGCAGCACGAGCAGTTGGCCGAGCTCGACGCCGACGTTGAACGCGAGCAGCGACGTCAGCAGGTGGCTGCCGGCGAACTGCAGCGACTCGCGCAGCGCGAACGAGAACCCGAAGCCGTGAATCAGGCCGAAGCCGAACGTCACCGCCCAGCGGCGTTCGAGATGGGCGCCGGTGATGTTCTCGAGCGCCATGTAAATGATCGACAGCGCGATCAGCGCCTCGATGAGCGGCGGAAACCCCCGCGCGTCGGGCGCCATGTCGAAGGCCGACGCGATGAGCGTGATCGAGTGCGCGACGGTGAACGCCGTGACCACGGCGACGAGCGGACGGAGGCGGCGGAACGGCAGCACCAGGCAGAGCAGGAACAGCAGGTGGTCGATGCCGTCGAGGATGTGGAAGAAGCCATCCTTGGTGAAGCGGAATGCCGCCTGGTACCAGCGGGGGTCGAGTTCCACGATGCCGGTGTCGCCGTGCACGTCGAACGCGCGCTCCGGGTTCCCGGGGGCCAGCAGCCGCAGCACGACGTTCACACGCAGGCCCAGCCGGGTCAGGCCGGGCCGCACGGCGAACCTCGACTGGTCGGACTGGATCGGGTACTCGAAGCGCACGTCGAGCAGACCGTCCTGCCAGTAGAGATCGGTCTCGTCGGCCAGCGGCGGGCTGTCGAAGTGGGCGGCCGCCTCGGCGTAGCTGGCGAACGACTTGTCGGACGGCAGCGACACCCGGGCGGCGGTGATGCGCGGACGCGGCAGCGGCCGGGTGTTCTCGTAGACCTCGACGAAGTCGCCAATCCAGAGCCAGGCGGCGTCCTCGAGCGTCGGGCGCACCCGGGCCAGGTCGATGAACCCGTTGCTCTTGGTCGGGATGTCGACGTCGCGCATCGACTTCAGTGGCGCGCGCACCAGGAAGACGAGGGTCTGCCCTTCCGGCTTGAGGAACGTCTGAACGGTCGCCTCGTTCGGCACCTCGTGGGCGGCCGGACGGACGGTCAGCAGGAGGCAGGCGGCCAGCACGGCCGCGGCGAGGCGAAGCACGGCGGCAGCGTACCGGCTCCGTCCCCGGCTGGCAAGGCCCGAACCGCGGGCCGGCGCCACCGATTCGCCCCGGGTCGGCGGCGGGCGGCTCGGAACCCGTGGACGGCCGGACGGTTCCGTGTATACTCGCTCGGTTTCCGGACCCCGCGATAGGCGGGATTCCGTGTCGGGGAGGCACCATGAGCCGAGTTATCCGGTCGCGCAAGGTCAAGGTTGGCGGCGCGCTGGTCGCGCTGGCGCTCGCATTTGGCCTGAGCGCGTCGTGGCTGGAGCAGCACGCAGTGGCCGAGGCGCAGGCGGGCGCGCAGGCGCCGCGTTTCGAAGTGGATCCGATGTGGCCCAAGCCCATGCCCAACAACTGGGTGCTGGGCCAGACCATTGGCCTGACGGTCGATGATCGCGATCACATCTGGTTGATTCACCGCGGCAACGACCCCGGCACGGCCGGTCTCGACCGCACCGAGCTCGCCGTCGTGCAGCCCGGTACGCCGCGCGTCGGCGAGTGCTGCGACCCGGCCCCGCCGGTGCTCGAGTTCGACGCCGCCGGCAACCTGGTGAACAGCTGGGGCGGTCCCGTCAAGGGCGCGCCCTACGAGTGGCCCGAGTCGAACCACGGCATCGTGATCGACCACAAGGGCTTCGTGTGGATCGGCGGCAACGGCGGCAACGACGCCCACATCCTGAAGTTCACGCGCGACGGCAAGTTCGTGGCCCAGTACGGCAAGTCGGGCGCGCGGCGCGATCCGAAGTCGACGCCCGAGAAGCCCAGCTACATCGCCAACAGCCACGACATGGACAACTTCGGCCGTGTCGCCAAGATCTTCATCGACCCGAAGGCCAACGAAGGCTACGTCGCCGACGGGTACTTCAACCACCGCGTCGCGGTCATCGACCTCGACAACGGCAAGATCAAGCGCTACGGGGGCGCCTACGGCAAGCCCCCGACCGACGAGGTGCTGGGCCGCTACGTGCCCGGCCAGCCGCCCGCCCAGCAGTTCCGTAACCCGGTGCACTGCGCCGAGGTCTCGGTCGACGGCCTCGTCTACGTGTGCGACCGTCCGAACGACCGCATGCAGATCTTCACGAAGGAAGGCAAGTTCGTCAGCGAGCACTTCATCGAGACGAACACCCTGGCCGACGGTTCGGTCTGGGACGTGGCCTTCTCGAAGGACCCCGAGCAGAAGTACCTCTACATGGCCGACGGCGTGAACGAACACGTGCGCGTGTTCGACCGCAAGTCGATGACCGAGCTCACCAACTTCGGCTACGGCGGCCGTCAGCCCGGCATGTTCCTGGGCGTGCACTCGATCGCCACCGACTCGAAGGGCAACATCTACACGACGGAAACCTACACCGGCAAGCGCCTGCAGAAGTTCGTGTTCAAGGGCGTCGGCCCGGTGACCGCGAAGAAGCAGGGCGTGCCCTGGCCGAAGAGCGGCAACTAGGCTCCAGCCCGAGCGGCAACAGACGACGGCGGCGTCCCGCGAGGGGCGCCGCCGTTTGTCGTTTCAGGCGTCGTCCCGCGCGACGATGTGACCTGCGGGTCCGTTCGGTGGTCCTACAGGACGACGGACCCGATCGTGGGCGGCGCCCTCCCCTTCCGGGCACCGGCGCACTCGGGTATTCTGAAGGCGAGGTCAGAACACCATGACGTTTGCGAAGTACGGGTTCATCGCAGTG
>CAZNSL010000803.1:0-3207 GCA_964574975.1 uncultured Alcaligenaceae bacterium
ACCTCGGTGCGCACCGCGGTGAGGATCTCCTGGGTGATCTCCGGCTCGTGGGCCCCCTGCGCGGCCAACGCCCGGTGAAATGTCGCCGGGCCAACGCCGAGAGCGGCGAGGGCCTTGTACCAGTCGCGGCGGGTCATGCGGTGCCTCCGGTCAATTGGCTTTTCACCCCTCTCCCGGCTTAGCGGGAGAGGGGAGAACAGTCAGCGGATGATGTCGCCGGTCGGGTTGATCGCGGCTGTGCCGATGGCGACCGGCCGATGCAGACCGCCGGCTCCGTACCAGTCGTAAACGCGAAACGCCAGTGTCGCACGCTCGCCCGGCTTGACGTGCGCGGTGACCGTGTGGTTCGCCTTCTCGGCGAACGCTGTGCGGCGGGCCGCGATGTCGCCGCCGGTGCCGACCTTCACGCCATTGACGTACAACTCGTAATGGTCGTCGGCCCCCTCCACGGTGACGTACACTTCGCGGCCGGCCCAGTCCTTCGGCACCGTCACGTCGCGGCGGTACCACGCCCAGCCATCGAGCGCCGGCCAGCCCTGCGCCTCCCACGCCTTGCCGACGCGGATGTTGGACCAGCCATCGGCCGTCGGCGTCTCCGGTTTGTGCCAGCCGTGGGCGAGGCCGCCGTTCGTCGGGTCCGGCCGGAAGCGCCACGGGTCGGGCGTCAGGTCGAACTTCTTCTCGGCCAACTTCTCGCGCAGGTGCCGCCGCGACTCCGGCGACAGCGCACGCCTCGGCACCGGGCCGTGGGCGAGGTGGTGGGCGAACGAGCCGAGCATCCACTTCCCAAGGTGTGAATCGTGATTCAATGCGCTGACGAACAACCGGCCCTTGCCGACCCGCGTGTCGAAGACCAGGGCGTGTGTCTTCACCTCCTTGATGTCGTGGTTGTCCCACAGCAGAGCCACGGGGTCGATCTGGTCGAGGTAGGTCGCGTCGGGAATGACGTCGCCGGCCAATTCGAACTGCTGCGACTCGACCAACGTCTGCCGTGGGATTCCCGACCAGACCGGGTGGTCCGGCAAGTACAGGCTGCCGCGCAGGAACCAGTGCGATCTGAGCGGGAAGCCGCCGGGCTTGCCGTCGGGCAGCAGCAGCACCTTGCCGCCGGCCTCCAACGCGTCGAGGAGTTTCGCGTCGAACCGGCGGGCGACGGTCACGTCCGCCGGCACCGGCAGCACAGCCACGCCGGGTGGCAGCGTGGCGGGCTTGCGAGGCTCCTCGTCGCGGCCGTGCCACGCCCAATCCTCCGGCGACCATTTCGGCTTGCCGTCGTAGCCAATCAGCCCCATGCCGGCGAGAGGGAAGTCGCGCAACACGCTGACGACGTAGCCGCCGTCCGGCACCATCGTGCGATACGTCTCGATCTGGTAGCGTCGCGTGAGGAGCGCCTGCCGCTTCGAGTCGGCGTCGAGCCGGTCGAGGCCGCCGGGGCCGTACAGTTCGCGCATCCGCGCCAGCCACTTGCGGTTGCCGTCGAGGAAGCCGGGCCGCGCCCACTTCGGCAGCGCGTTCACCGCCGGCGATTCGGGGTCCACCCAAGTGTCGGCCGCGATCGCCTCGCCCAAGACGAGCGGCTTCGCCGCGCGCTGGGCGATGTAGCCGGTCAGCCGCTTGAGTGTGGCCGGCCAGGCGTGGTTGTTGCCGTAAGGATGATCGTCGTAGAAATCGTGGACACGATTCCACTCGATCCAACTGCTGTCGTCCTCGACGACGCAGCCGGGAATCATCGCCTTCGCCAGGTCGTACAGCCCGCGGACGACCGCAATGTCGGCCGACGGCCCCGTCTCGCACGTCAGGCTGCGCAAGACGACGCACGGGTGGTTGCGGTCGTAGGCGAAGAACTCGGCGAACTCCTTCGCCAGCTCGGCGCGGTGCTTCGCGTCGAGCTTCGGGTGCCACGTCGGGTACTCGACCCACGCCAAGAGTCCCATTTCATCGCACAGATCGAGGTATGCCTTCGGCGGCAGCCAGAGGCAGAACTTCATCAGGTTGAAGCCGTACGACTTGGCGAACGCGATCTCCTTGCGCCACACGTCCGGCGGGCCGTTCGGCGCGAGCCGCGGCGGCTCGTGGCCCCAGTTCAGGACTCCGCGCACGACGAGCGGTTGGCCGTTGAGTCGCAGTTGGTGGCCCGTCGCCTCGATGGTGCGGAAGGCGGTACGCACAACGACCCGGTCGTCGCCGCGGGTCAACTCGACCTCGTAGAGGTGCGGCGACTCGGGCGACCACGCCTTGGCATTCGGGATGCGGAAGCGGAGGGTGGCGACGCCGACCGGGTCATTGGCGTCGATGTGCGTCTCGCTGACGGGATACCATTCCGTCTCGCCGCGGAGGCGGTAGCGCACGGCCAGGGGCGGGACGATCTTCGGAACCTGGCTTCCGTCGACGCCGGCGCGTACCAGCACCTCTCCCGTGAGCCGGTCTCCGACGGCCAGGACGTTCAGGTCGTCGATGGACGCCGCCGGAACGACCGCGAGCGATACGCCCTTCCACAGTCCGCCGAAGTGCGGCTGGACGATCGGCAGGAAGCCCTGGGTGTTGTGCCCGACCTTCTCGTCGACGCGGACGCGCAGCGTGTGCGGCCCCTTGGCCGCTTTCGATGTGACCTCGACGCGGAACGGCGTCCAGCCGCCGAGGTGTTCGCCGACCTTCTCGCCGTCCCAATAGACTGTGGCGTGCGTCGCGGCGGCATCGAAGTGCAATAGCACCCGCCGGCTGGCCGGTACGTCGGGCACCTCCACGGTGCACTCGTACCAGCCGATACCGTGCCAGCCGGTGCTCTCGTGATCCTGGAACGCCGACGGCACGGCGACCGACTTCCACTCGGCCGAGCCGTCGCGGCGGAAGCGCCAGTCGCCGTCGAGCGGCACGACGACGCGCGGTTCCGTGGCGAACGCTGTCGTCGAGACGAGGAGGAGTCCCAGGGCGGACAGACGGGTCATGGTGTGCCCTCGGCATAGGCGGAAACGGCACCGGCCGGCCGCCCCCGAAGGAGCGGTCGGCCGGTGGTAGGTTACGACAAGGGTGTGCCCTCGATCACGGGACCGACGCGCCGAAGCGGCTGCGGAACTGGGCGAAGTCGGCGGCGTTGATGGTGTTGTCCGCGTTGAAGTCCAGGAAGTCGCGGTACAACGGGTTGCCCGTGCTGGTGCCGAACGCCGCCCGGAACGGGCCGAAATCGGCCGCGTTGTCGGTGCCGTCGCC
>CAZNSL010000804.1:0-3202 GCA_964574975.1 uncultured Alcaligenaceae bacterium
ACACGGACCCCATCGGCTCGAAGGCGAAGATGTGGTTGCACGTGGCGCACAGAATCGGGGCGTACAGTTGCGGCATCTGCTCCAGCCGCAGCTGCGTCGAACACTTGGGACAGGTCAAAACGGCGGGCATGAGCCACCTAGCGTCGGGGGCCGGGCCGCGGGGGTGACGCCACCCGAGCGCACCGGCCGGGGCGGGCGTCAGAATTCCGAAGTCCGGTCGGGGCGGCGAACGAACCGCTGCGGGTCGAGGTTGCGTAGGCCGAACATAATCGTCTGGCGGACCGTGAACGCCTCGGGGCTAGTGATCGTCAGCGACAGCAGCATGTGGCCGGGCGTGCCGATCCCCTCGCCGGCCCCGGCTTCGATCGTCAAATCGTTGCCCTTTTCGTCGGTCACGAACCAGCGACCTTCGAACGATGGCCGCTCGACGTCGCCCTGCCAGGCGCGGGCGGTCACGGTGCCGTTGGGGCGGAACTCGAGCGTACCGCGGCGGAGGTCGTCGGAGCGCAGGTCCCACAGGCCGAACAGCCGCGGCGGCAGCGGCCGGTTTGCGTTGGTGGCGAGGGCCGATTCGATCGGTGTGTCGGGGTTGGGGGGAGGTACGTCTTCCGCCGCGGCAACCGGGACGGGCGCGTCGGCGGGGGCGAGCGCCTTCCAGGCGAGGATGCCGGCGGCCCCCACGCCGCCGAAGACCAGCGCACCGGCGAGGAGGAGTTCGGCGGGGCGGAGCGGTTTGCGCCGCGATCGCTTCTGCTGCTCGCGCAGCCGTTGCCGGGCCGCGTGCCGGCGGGCACGGCGGCGGGCGTGGCGTTCGTCGGCGGCCGCCTCGGCCGCGTCATCGTGCTCGGCGGCGACGGGTGGTCGGGCGGCGATCGGCGGGGCGACGGCGGCGGCCGGGGTCATGGCGACGGTGGGGTGGAAGTGCGCCTTGCACTCGCGGCACTTGACGCGGATGGCCGACCCCGGCTTCGGATTGCCGATGCGCAGCTTCGCGTTGCAGTACGGGCAGACCGTCACGACGGACATGGCTGACACTTCACGGGGTGCGGGGCTACAGAAATACGGTAGTCGCGCCAGACGTTGTGACAAGGCGACAAGGAGACAGACGACGACGTTGTCGTCTTGTCGCCTTGTCGCCTCGTCGCCTCGTCTCTCTCAGACTCCCGCTCCGACCGGCTCGCGCGACTCCGCCGGCGCGTCGGTCGGGCGGATCACACGCTCGTTCGACTGCCTCAGCGCGATGCGGTTGACCACCTGCAAGAACGCCTGGGCGCTCGCCTCGACGATGTCGGTGCTGACGCCGCGGCCGCGGTGCGTCTTGCCCTGGTGCTCGACCTCGATGACCGCCTCGCCCTGCGCATCCTCGCCGACGGTGATGCTGCGCACGTGGTAGTCCTTGAGCACGATGTCGGTGACGCCGGTGATCCGCTCGATGCACTGGAACACCGCGTCGATCGGGCCGTCGCCCATCGCCGCGTCCTTGAGGATTGTGCCGTCCTGCCGCCACAGGCAGACCGCCGCCATCGGAATGGTGCCGGTGCCGGCGTTTGTCGTGAACGCCTCCAGCGCCCACACCGCTCCCTGCGGGCCGCGGTGGATTTGCGCCTCGATCAGTGCCTCCAGGTCGGCGTCGTAGATCGCCTTCTTACGGTCGGCCAGTCCCTTGAACGCCTCGAACAACTTCTGGAATTGCGCGTCGTCCAGGTGGTAGCCGAGTTCTTGTACCCGCTGCCGCAGCGCGTGCCGGCCGCTGTGCTTGCCGAGGACGAACTCCGTCTCCGTCAGCCCCACGTCGGCCGGGCGAATGATCTCGTAGGTGTTGCGGTCCTTCAAGAGGCCGTCCTGGTGGATGCCCGACTCGTGGGCGAAGGCGTTCTGCCCGACGATGGCCTTGTTGCGCTGCACGACCAGGCCGGTGATGTGCGTGAGCTTGCGGCTGATCGGCACGAGCAGGCGCGTGTTGATGCCGGTGGTGATGCCGTACACGTCCTGGCGCGTGGCTAGCGTCATGACGACTTCCTCGAGCGAGGCGTTGCCGGCCCGCTCGCCGATGCCGTTGATGGTCACTTCGACTTGCCGCGCTCCGGCCTGGATGCCGGCGAGGCAGTTGGCGACGGCGACGCCGAGGTCGTCGTGGGTGTGCGTCGAGAGGATCACCTTGTCCGCGCCGGGCACGTGCTTGCGGATGCCGGCGATCAGGTCGCCGTACTCGGCCGGCGTGGCGTAGCCGACCGTGTCGGGGATGTTGAGCGTGGTCGCGCCTTCCTCGACGGCCGCGGCCAGGACTTCGTAGAGGTAGTCGCGCTCGGAGCGGGTCGCATCCATCGGCGAGAACTCGACATCCTCGCATACGGCCTTGGCCCGGGCGACGCACTCGCGGGCGCGCTGGAGGATGGCGGGGCGCGTGGAGCGGAACTGCCGCTCGATGTGGATGTCGGAGGTCGAGATAAAGGTGTGAATGCGCGGCTTGGCGGCATCCTGGACGGCCTCCCAGGCGCGGTCGATGTCGAGGTCGTTGCAGCGGGCCAGGCCGGCGATGGTCGGCCCCTGGACCTCACGGGCGATGCGCTGGACGGCCTCGAAGTCGCCCTGCGACGCAATCGGGAAGCCGGCCTCGATGACATCGACGCCGAGGTCGCGCAGGGCGTGGGCGATTTCGAGCTTCTCGGCGAGGTTCATGCTCGCGCCGGGGCTTTGTTCGCCGTCGCGCAAGGTCGTGTCGAAAATGATGAGGCGATTCGGGTCGGTCGGCATGGCACGGCCCCTGGAAACGGCGTCGGCCCTGGAACCCGCGTCGGGTGCCAGGGCCGTCGAGTGAGATTCGGTCGCGGGCGTCACCCCGTTACGAAACCCCGGCCCCGGTCGCGGGTGCGAGGAGAATCGACAGTGCAAGCAGCCCTAACGGCGTCATGGTATCAGTGTAACGGCGATTTCGACAGGTGGCTAGGGCAGGCACTAGCGTTGCCACCACCGGAGGTCATGAACAGCTTTGTCCTGCGAAGTGGGGTTTCGTAAACCGTGGTTGGCCACTCCACCACCCGGTTTGACGATAACTCGTTGTCCGGAGGCATCATGGCACGGCGACCGTTGACGCCCCAAGAACTCGACGAAGTCCGGCACCTTGCGGCACAATGGGGCAAAATCGTCGCCCGCCGGGCCTTCGGCGAGGCGGGCCCCGGCCTCGACGTGGATTTCGACACCA
>CAZNSL010000805.1:0-2882 GCA_964574975.1 uncultured Alcaligenaceae bacterium
GTCGGCGTGGACGTAGAAGCGGCTCGGCGAGATGCACACCTGGCCGTTGTTGCGGAACTTGCCGATGACGGCTGCCTTCGCCACCGCCTCCGGATCGGCGTCCGGCAGCACGATGAACGGGGCGTGCCCGCCGAGTTCCAGGCTCAGCCGCTTGACCTGGTCGGCGGCGCGGCGCATCAGTTCCTTGCCGACGGCGGTCGAGCCGGTGAAGCTGATCTTGCGCACGGCCCGGTTATCGAAGAATTCGTCGGCCATCGGCTCGGCCGGCCCGACCACGAGGTTGGCAACGCCAGCCGGCAGGCCTGCCTCGGCCATGCACTCGAAAACCTGAATCAAGCACAACGGCGTCTGGCTCGCTGGCCGGCTGACGATAGTACAGCCGGCCGCGAGGGCCGGGGCGATCTTGCGCGACTGGAGCGTGATCGGGAAGTTCCACGGCGAGATCGCCGCGACGACACCGACGGGATGCTTAATCAAGAGGTGCCGCTTGCCCGGCAGCGAGTTCGGCACCACTTGGCCGTACGCGCGCTTGCCCTCCTCGGCGAACCACTCGAAGGTGTCGGCCGAATGCAACACCTCGCCCTTGGCCTCGGCGAGTGGCTTGCCCTGTTCCAGCGTCATGGTGCGGGCGATAGCGTCGGCCCGCGTGCGTATGAGGTCGGCCGTCTTCTTCAGCACCTTGGCGCGATCGTAGGCCGTCGCCTTACTCCACGCGGGCATGGCTTTCGCGGCGGCCTCGACGGCCCGCTTGGTCTCGGCCCGGCCGGCGTAGGCGACCTCAGCGACGATCTCCTCGGTCGCGGGGTTGATGACCCCGAGCGTCTTGCGGTCGTCGGCCGGGCACCACTCGCCGTTGATGAGCAGGTTAGTTTGCACGATGAATCTCCTGGTGTGACGCCGCGAGCCGAGCTTGCGCGGCGAGCGCGAAGTCTCAGCAGTTTTCCGCTCGCCTCGCAAGCTCGGCTCGCAGCGTCGCGGTTACTCCTTCACTCCGAGGGGCCTTCTTAGCCTCGTCGAGCGGCTTGACGACGGAGCGAGTCGGCACGTCCGCACCCCACACGGAGGCGGCGAACGGGGCCAGGCGCATCGGAACCTCCTCGGATGGGCCGATTGTCAGACTACCGATTCGGTGGCCGGGTGGTACAGTGGCAGGAGCCGACCCGTCCCGAAAGGCCGCCATGCCGCGCGACCGTGAGCCGCCGACCGCCTTCGACCTCTCGGTCATGGCCCTCAGCCCCGCGCTCATCATGGGCCTCGTCGGTAGCCTCGGCTTCTTCCTGCTCGATGTCCTCTACACCGGTCAGTACGATGGCCGACTCCGCTGGACGCTGTTCTTCTTCGTCTTTGGGATCGTCCTCGTTTGCCGTATCGCCCTCACGATGGACAAGGGCCGCGCCGGCATCTACGGTCTGATCCTCTCCGGCCTCGTCGTCGTGGCGATGGGGAAGTTCCTCGACTCGCCGCTCGGCACGTTCGCTAACGTCGCGGTCGTCGGCGTCGTCTGGTGGTCGGCCAACAAGCTCGTCTGGGACTGCACGCACATCGACGAGTCGCAGGACGACGCTGGCCGCGGGCTGGTGCAGGAGGTGCGCGAGGATGTTCTCCCCTCTCCCGGCTTTGCGGGAGAGGGGGGCCAAGGCTCACCCCCCCGGTCGCTGGGTCGTGTACTTCTCCCTGGCCGCTCTGCCATTGTTCGGCATCGGCCAGTCGCTCATCCCGGCCGGCGACGCCGAGCGGCGGCGCAATGCCTTCTGGCTGATGACCGTCTACGTCGGCAGCGGCCTCGGCTTGTTGGTGACGACGAGTCTGTTGGCGATGCGCCGCTACCTGCGCCAGAAACGGCTCCAAATGCCGGCGCGCATGACGGGACTGTGGCTCGGCCTCGGTTCCGCGATGGTCGCCGGCTTCCTTCTCCTGGGGGCGTTCCTGCCGCGACCGCACGCGGAGTACCCGCTTATCAACCTGACGCGAGCCGGTGTCTCCGACCGCGACGCCTCGCGCTTCGCGCAGCGCGGCGACGAGGCCGGCAAGGGCGAGGGCAACGCCGGCGCGAAGGGCGACGACCCGGCCGCGAAGGACGGCCGCGGTGGCAAGGGCCAGTCCGGCGGCAAAGCGGCCGGCAAGAGCGGCAAGGCCGAGGGCGGCGGCAAGGGCCGGGCCAAGGGCCGAGATGGCAAGGGCGACGCGAAAGGCGGAACGAGCGGCAAAGGCCAGGACGGCAAGAATGAGTCGGACGACGGCGGCAACGACCGCTCCTCCGGCTCCGATGCGCCGGCCCCGCGGCCGCCGACGGATCTTTTCGGCGGCGTCGCCAGCGTCGTCAAATGGCTCGTCATCGCGCTGCTGGCGATCGCGGTGGTCCTGGCCGCCGGCTGGTTCGCACTCAAGCACCTCGCGCAGTTCTCGGAGTGGGCGCGGCGGCTGCTCGACGCGTTCGCCGCTCTCTTCGGCGGGCGGCCGTCGTCGGACGACGAAATCCTCGAGGATGTCGAGGCCATCCCCCTGCCGCGGCCGTTCGCCGAGTTCCGCAACCCGTTCGCCGATGGCAGTGCAGCCCACCAGTCGCCGGAGGCGCTCGTGCGCTACAGTTTCGCCGCGATGGAGGCGTGGGCGGCCGAGAAGGCGACGCCGCGCCGCCCGGACGAGACGCCGATCGAGTTCGCCGAGCGGTTGAGCGCCGAGCGGCCGGCATTCGAGGACGACGCCCGGCAATTCGCTCTGCTCTACGCCCGGCTGGCGTACGCGCGCCGCCGCTTGACGGACGCGAACAAGCCGCAGGTCGAGCGATTCTGGGACGCGCTCGAACGCTCGTGCGATGAGGCGTATTCCCAGCCATCGCCGTGGGGGGGGGGGCGGCCGGGGGGGGGGGGGGGGGCCCGCGG
>CAZNSL010000805.1:2892-3201 GCA_964574975.1 uncultured Alcaligenaceae bacterium
GAAGCGCTCGCCTCGCAAGCTCGGCTCGCGGCGTCACAGATTTAGTTTTCGATTTGCTCTTGCAATCGCCATTTCCGATTCGGTAGATTCGATTGCCCGAAACTAGGCACCGCGGCGGAGTCCGCGGTCTCAGCGCAGACCGTCATCCAAGGAAGGACGACCATGGCTACCTCGCGCATCCGCCCGTTCATCGGCATCAACGCGGACCTGACGACGCCCGCCAAGTCCGGCCCCATCGCGCGCCTCCCGATCGGCTACGTCGATGCCATCGTCCAAGCCAAGGGCATCCCGATCATCCTCCCACCGCTG
>CAZNSL010000806.1:0-3199 GCA_964574975.1 uncultured Alcaligenaceae bacterium
CGTCATGACCCTCAATGGCGGCTCATCCACCATCAAGTTCGCCCTGTTCGTCCCGGCGGACCCGCCGACCCGCACCCTGGCCGGCACGGTCGGCCTCATCGGCCGGCCCGCTGCGACGCTGAGCGTGCGCGGCGAGGCTGACGTGCCGTTCGCCGCCGCGGACCTGCCGGCCGCCGCCGACGCCCTGCTCGACTGGCTCGATGCCCGGGTCGGCCTGGGCAACGTCGCCGCCGTCGGTCACCGCGTCGTCCACGGTGGGCCGCACTACGCCGAGCCGCAACTCGTCTCGTCGGACCTTCTCGCCGAACTGCACCGCCTCGTGCCGCTCGACCCCGCCCACCTGCCCGGCGAAGTCGCGCTCGTCGAGGCCGTGCAACGCCGCCGGCCGGACCTGCCGCAAGTCGCGTGCTTCGACACGGCCTTCCACCACCACCTGCCTCGGGTCGCCAAGTTGCTGCCGATCCCGCGGCGCTACGAGGCGCAGGGCGTGCGCCGCTACGGCTTTCACGGGCTGTCGTTCACCTACCTGATGCAGGAACTGGCCCGGCTCGATCCTGCCGCGGCCCGCGGGCGCGTCGTGCTGGCGCACCTCGGCAGCGGCGCGAGCCTGGCCGCCGTGCGCGACGGCCGCTGCGTCGATACGACGATGGGCTTCACGCCGACCGGCGGCCTGGTCATGGGCACGCGCACCGGCGACCTCGACCCCGGCTTGTTCGTCTACTTGATGCGGCAGGAGGGACTGACGGCCGACGGAGTCGACGCGTTGGTCAACCAGCGCTCCGGCCTCCTCGGCATATCGGAGACCACCGCCGACATGCGCGACTTGCTCGCCTGTCGGGACACCGACGAGCGGGCCGCCGACGCGGTCGCGGCGTTCTGCTACTCGGTGCGCAAAGGGATCGGAGCGTTCGCGGCCGCACTCGGCGGACTGGACGCGCTGGTCTTCGCCGGCGGTATCGGCGAACGCGCACCGGCCGTGCGGGCGGAGGCGTGCGCGGACCTGGAGTGCCTCGGAGTGGCGCTGGATGCCGAGCGCAACGCGGCAAACGCCGCTGTCATCTCCGCGGACGGCGGTCGCGCGACGGTGCGAGTAATCCCGACAGACGAGGAAGCAGTGATCGCGGCGGCGGTGCGGGCTTTGGTCGGAAGCCCATGACCATTGAGCCCGACGCGCCAGCGAGGAAGGTTTTGTCCCTCGCTGGCGCGTCGGGCTTAATGTCACGGAGCCGGCTTTTGGTCCGGCGCGGGCGTACCCGGCTGACGCTGGGACTTCAGCGGGATTCGCTTGGAAGGCAACGGCTTCGGCTCGCCACTCGACTGGCTGCCGCTACTACAGCCGAGGGCCGCAACACTGACTGCGAACAACACGAACCACTTCATGAACGTCCTCACGGTGGGGAAGCCGGCTCGCCGCCGTTGCGGGTCGAAAGGGCCGGGATAATGGTCGCGTTGTTGTACGAAACGAAACGAACCGACCCATCTCCGAACAGGAACTGTGAGCCACCTTCGTGCAGGCTCCAGAAGTGGAAGTTGTCGCACGGCTCGAAGATCTTGCCGGGGCCGTAGGCGTACGGGCCGGCCGGGCAGGCGTCGTACTCGGGGATGCCATTGGTGCGGATGTTAATTTCGGCCCCGCCGAGCGTCACGTCGGTCGAGCCGCTGTTGCGGACGCCGCCGGGGAAGCTGTAATCCCATTGGCCAGCCCCGGCGTACCACCAGCCAAAGACCATGTCGAAACTCGGCGGCCGTTCGCCGACGAGGAGCGTATTGCTGGTGCCGTCCGCGACATCGTCGATCGTCACTTTCGAGTTCCAGTACAGGATACCGTCGTAGGTGCGCAGGTTGCGGCCGTTGACGCCAAGGTAACCGGTGAAGGCAACCGTCAGCCCCTGCACGTATGTCGCGATGTACTGCCGGTCGTCGGAGGGACACTTATACATCTCGATAACGCGCTTCATAATGTCCGAGTGGTCGAACGCGTCGGGGTTCGAGCCTTGGGCGGTGAACGCCGCCTCGGACGCCCGGAACAGCGCGTCCTGCTCGATAAACGGCAGAGTGCGGATCATCCAACTACCGAATTGGCGCGGGTCGCGCGGGTTGTACTTCTCGGCGATGCCCGGCGGAAAGTACTTGTTGCCGCCGATGTAGTTGTGCAGCGCCAGGCCGACCTGTTTGAGGTTGTTGGTGCACTTGAGCCGCTCCGATGCCGAGCGGACCTTTTGCACCGCGGGCAAGAGCAGGCCGATCAGCACCGCGATGATGGCGATGACCACCAGCAGTTCGATGAGGGTGAAGGCACCCCGGCTACGTCTCATGGGTTCCAATCCTCCGCGAGCAATGACGGCTAGAACGAGTGCCCCGGCGCGTGCGAGCGGCGGTGGGCACGATAGGACCAGCGGGAGAGACGAACACTGGTGCGACCGGCGAGTCGGCCTGGCCCAGGCGGCGTATCTACATTGATAGCGATGCTAAGCGACCGCGACGCGAAGTTCAAGTTAGCTTCGTCGATTTCTTTGCGCCGCGGGGACGAGACGGGCCGGGCCGTGACGGGCCGGGCCGCCGCGGGCCGGGCCGCGTGCCAATCGCCTCAGCGCAACCCGGACTCGCGCATGAGCCGGTCGGTCGCCTCGTACGCCTCGCGCACCCACTCGACGATCTTATCCGGCTCCGGCGCGTACTCCAACTCGACGCTGACAGCACCGTCGATGTTCAGGTGGCGGATCTCGCGCAGGTACGGCTCGAACTCGACGACGCCGCGGCCCGGCGGCAGGTCGCCGTGCTTGACGCCGTCGCAGTCGCTGATGTGGACGTGGATCGCCTTGCCCGCCAGCCGCCGCAACTCGACCGGGGCGACCTTCGCCAGATACAGGTGCGACACGTCGATGTTCGCCTTCACGGCCGGGTGATCGACTTCCTCCAGGAACCGCTCCATCGCGTCCACGCTGTTGAGCAGCGACAGGGAAAATGGCTCCAACTCCAGGGCGATCTGCAAGCCGAGCGTCGCGGCGTAGTCGCCGAGGGTACGCAGATGCTTGACGGCCGTCTGCCATTGCTCGGTCGCGGGGATGACTTCGCGGTTCCAGACGTACTCGCCGAGGACGAGCAGCAGGTTCTTCGCCTCGTACTCGTAGGCGAGGTCGAGGTACTTGCGGCAGCGGTCGAGGTGGAAGCGCTGCACGGACGGGTTGAAGTCGATCAA